>JAYEFV010000478.1:0-1895 GCA_034658755.1 Thermodesulfobacteriota bacterium
AATCCAGAACCTCGTTTATTGCATATTTATGGCTATTATATTTTTTAAGGGATCATCCCTTTTATGTCAAACCTGATAAATTGGGTTTTTTTCTTTTTTGTTAACAAGTTATTAACAATTTATATCTTATTGTTTTTATTTATTTAAATCCCCCATAAAAAAGTAACTCATTTTAAATACAACCCTTTTTGAACAGCTTATTTTCTATAAGCATTTTAAATACATACAGGTTTATTATCAACTTATTAACAAATATATTTTTTTTCATTTACTCCATATTTTATTAATTATCTGCCATTTTCAAAAATTTATCTTATTGGGATGTTATCCAGTTAGGATTAGTTATCAGTCAAATCCGTTGTAGATTCTCAAGTTATTTTGACTGATATTTTCTGATTATTTTGAACTGGTTAAAATTTTTCGGATTGTATTAACCGGAGCCGTCCATTTTTGATCGACCCCGGTTGTTTTTAGAGTTGGTTGAGTTGATTTTGTGCCCTCCTGTATAGTTCTTCGAACGTTAAGTTACGATTTTTTATTTTCTTTAAAGCTTTGAGCAAGGCATCCAGGATCAATTCTTCGAGCTGTTCGGTGACTTGATCCATTTTTTGCTCATAAACCATTTCTTTTTCATATGTATTCATTTTTTTCCTTTGGCTTTAAAAGACTTCAGTGGAAGCCAGTCTGACGTGTTCGGCAGTGTAAACCCGCAGAGCGCCAATGGCATTACCCAGGCTTGTGATCGGAACAGACAGTATTGAGGCGATTCCCTCTTTTTTCGCCGCTTCGGGGTACTGAAGCCTCGGGTCGTCATTAACATCATAAATGGCCACAGGCCCATCTTCCAGGGACGAAGCAATGGAGCGCAAAGCGCTCACAGGACCTTTATCCAGATATTCATCACTCAGGCCGAATGCAGCGGCCAACTTCAGTTCATTGGTTTTTCTATTAACCATAAACATTGCACAACCCTTGACATCCAAAGCTCTTTTGACACTCTCCACCGTTACCAAAATAATTTCTTCTGGATCCCTGGTAGAAGAGATGGCATCGGTAACCTTAAGCAGTGTTTCATAATTCAATATTTGTTTTTTCATGGTTCCCTCCTTTCGTCTGGAATATTTATCATTGAATTTATAGAAAATTATTTTATTGTTCTGATTTCTTGCCTGAACCTTCAATTACTGACAAGTGATAATTTACTACCGAAATCAATTTTGCATAACTTGCTAAAAGGCCAACCTGAATCAACTCTAACTGTTTTACATATATCTTAAAAACGAAAAGAGCAAAACCCAGAAATAGATTTGCCCCTATTGAAAAACGATATCCCAAATAATTTAAAGCCTCAAAAACCTGTCGTTTATAGCAGAAATTACATGTTTTGAGTTGATGATTTAGAATTGAAATCGCTGAAATTTGAAGTTGAATTGTGTCGAATGTAGAGGATCAGCTCATCCTGAAGACTTTAAAGTACCCAGGTAATTGATTGCTGTAAAAGAAGATTATAAGAAAAACACTGTTTTGGTTCAAGCTGGCTTGGCCAAAAACCAGGAAACTGATGAATTGGAACTTTATTGCCACTCGATTGACAAAGAAAAAAAAGAAGAAGGTATCAAAAATAAGTTTCAAAAACGGTTTGAAACCGAGTTGCTAAAAGCACGCAATGCGCTTGATCTTAAAAACGGAACCAAACGGTATGATAAGGTAATTGAGAGAATTGGTCGATTAAAAGAAAAATTCAAGTTGGTATCTCATGGATATAAGATGACTATTGAAAAAGACAGCGAAACGGACAAGGCTAAAAACGTCACGTGGTCACGTAAAAAAACCGAAAATACAAGTGGCATCTACTGCCTTAGAACCAATCGAAAAGATCTCAATGAGCAACAGAT
>JAYEFV010000479.1:0-1888 GCA_034658755.1 Thermodesulfobacteriota bacterium
ATGCAAATGATATAAAAATAAAACTTGAAAAAGCCGGACTGCGGACAGAAGTAGATCGCAGAACCGAAAGTCTGAACAAAAAAGTGCGAGATGCCCAGCTAAATAAAATCCCGCTTATCCTGACCATCGGTAACAAGGAAAAGGAATCCGGAAACCTTTCTGTAAGGACCCTGGACGGCAACGTCAGGTTCGGGGTCACCCATGAAGAATTTTTAACCAGGGGTCTTTCACACATCAAGAAGAGAAAGCTGGATCTTGAGATTTTTTGAAACGTAATTTCTTATGACCTGAATCCTGCATTAACTTTTTTATTCTGGCCACAAAGGCACCAAGACACTAAGAAAGAATAACAAAATAAAATCCTTTGCCTACGGGCCCGGAGGGTGTCTTTGTGCCTTGGTGGCAAATATTTCTTGGTTCTCTACGAGCCGGAGGCCGGCTTGTCCGGGTTAGGTATGAAAAAAAACGCCGGTATTACAACACATAAAATCAAATGGTGCGATCTGCGCTGTGAGTATGCCGACTTTGCAAAGGTTGACGCTCTGGATGGAAGCTGCCGAACTTTTCTGTCACTCTGGTGTAATAAACTTAAAAAACATGTAACCAAAAACGCACCCTGTGAAATTTTGTTCGGTAAAAGACGACCCACAACCGGGTTTTAGAATAGGATTTAGGGGTTCTGGGTACTGAAGCTTAAGCGCTAAGTTATTTTTTGCGCTGGAAGGACTGAAAAAAATGAACATCGAACATCGAACGTCCAACATCGCCCCAGTGAAATAGAAAAAAAGTTTCACGGGGTAAAAATGTTGAATGAAAGACAAAAACAAGAGCAACAATTTCACTAAAAGAACTTAGGGAGACCCAAAGATGGTTAATGCTTATTCAGAAGGTACCATTAATTAAAAAAACTGACGCTTGAATGTTCGTATTCCTTTTTTATTCGATTTTATAAAAAACTTGAGGAGCGGAGCGACATCATTATTCGATGTTCAACGTTGGATGTTCGATGTTCAGTCTGTTCGATTCTAGACGTTCATCTTTTAATATGTCCGGCGTTCATGTTTCAAAAAAAATTAGCTCTTGTGGGGTTCAGGATTCAAGGTTCAGAGGTTCAGGTGTCGGGTTTCAGTGTTTAGGTGTCGGGTTTCAGGTGAAAGTTGAGCAGATTACACAAATTCTTTATTTACTGGTTTCCGATTATCATTTTCTGTCTTTTAATTTTCATTCAGTCTTCGTATCCCTCCATTAAAAGCCACCCTGAATTGCCTCACATTGATAAGGTGCTCCATTTTGTCGCCTATGCACTTCTCGGCGCCCTTTTTTTAAGGGCATTTAAAACATCGCGGATAAAAAATAATGTAAAACTCATGTTGATACTCAGCGTTCTTTTATCGTCTCTTTACGGAATCAGTGACGAAATTCACCAGTATTTTGTTCCATACAGAGATGCTGATCTTATGGATGTCCTGGCGGACATGCTTGGCGGTATCATGGGGGTTTATATCTATCAAGCAATTGCCGGGAAGATTTCCGCCGGTTAGAAGTGCCGGGTTATTGTCGTGCCCATGCTTAAAACGTTAGACAGCTTTTCCTATTACGATCCCTTATATCAAAACGCATTTTTTTTCCTCAATGCACGCCATAATCCCGAACGGCAGCTTTTCCGCCTGGCATATGAATTGGGCAAAGTGCTGATCCTGACATGCGCCATGAACCGGGGCGAAGACGTGTTCAAGGACCAGGACGATTCATCTCCCTCAGCCGAAAAACCCTTTACCGCACACCGGGCGGCCCGGCGCTTTGCCGCAACATTTTTAATGCCTGCAAATGCCGTATGCGATACGGTTTCGCAACTGGGCATCCGGAAAAAGCACTGGTCCTATGAACT
>JAYEFV010000480.1:0-1888 GCA_034658755.1 Thermodesulfobacteriota bacterium
ACTTATCGTAGACATTAATTCTGTACGGCTGCAAAGTATCTTTCTTCAGCCAACCCTTCAGATCGCCAGTCTTACTCCTTATGTTGGTCCGACCTGGATCGAGCGTGTCTTTGGTTAGCATGTCACCGTCAGTCAGAGACCACATAAGCAATATTATTAAAAGGCTACGTTTCATTTTCTTTATTTGTGGCGCCAATATTAAATTTTTCTAAATAATTTTAGTGAGGGGTCAATTATCTTCTCATGAATATCCCTGCTATCGTTGATTTCAAATAAACTGTTCTTTATTAAGTCCCCCTGGAACTTAATCCGTGCGTCTTCATAATCTATTTTCTCGGCATTTTTGAAAACTTTATTCTCATTATATTCTAAATGCGTCATTATATGTTCGAATCTTGTAATTCCTTTAGTTTGACGTTGAATGCCGAAATTATACAAAACCCCTGAGTAAACCACAGGTTCATTGAGATCCTTGTCATCAAGCACAATCCTTAAATAAAAAACTCGTAAACTCTCACCTATCGGTGTTATGAGTTGGCCTCCTTTAGTTTCGGTTTTATCTTTCGGGGCAAAGAACACAGCAAATTTTCTCAGTGGCCATAAGTTAACGTTAGTCGGTTCTAACCCAGCTGATCTTCTTCCAGTGATGGCATATCCACCAGGTCTTCCAATAACAAACCTCTCATCTTCTTCAAGTAAGCTCGCCTCTATTTCCCTGATTAAATAAGAGGTTTCGATATACAGTTTTTGAATAAAGTCAAAAGCAAGATTGGTCTGCTCGATAAGTTCATTTTTATCTACCATGATCTCTGTCTCCTCTATAAAATATAGATTTTTCAACGGGTTGTAATTTCCTTACTTTTAGTAAGTGGGTGAAATGCCTCTTTTCGCTCCTTAAGAAGATTGTTTTTGCAGGCGGCAAAATTCTCTTATCAAATAACAACGCTTCCGAAAAACCGATGAAGGCACCTCGGAACTGAGCCGTTTTCGCATCAAAGAAAAGTGAATCATATAGCCTCATATGAGGTCTTAGGTAGTAGGGAATCTCGAAGCTCTGAAACCCACGAAGATTTTTCTTATCCAACAATTTACACAGATCTGATGCAAAATCTCGCTCTTCTTTTCTTATATCTCTATCGATTTCTAAGATAGAATTGAGAAATGCCGCAACTGATTGCCAATTAGTCCAGATAAACTGAGGCCAAAAATACGCTGGGATGTCTTGAAATTTATCTTTTTTGAAGTAAGTGTCGGCCGTAATTGCTATTAACGTGAAGGTTTTGGCGTAGCTTTTCGCCTCCAATTTTCCGCCATCTATTTCTCGTAGTAGTTGAGCTTTAGTATTATTAATTTCGCCACCGAACTCCGAAAAATATTTTGCCTCTATTAATAAATAGTAATTCCCTATAATTATCACCAAGTCTGGTTCAGTATTGTCTTCAAAGTGAGGCCAAAATAGGAACTCTGCTCCCTTGGCTTCCTCAACAGATATATTGAGACCTAATTTATTCAAATATCCTTTTAAGAAAATTGCTCTGTTTGAATATTTAAAGAAAGAAAAGACATTGGAAGTTAATATGTCTTCCATTCTTTCAACTCTTGGAGATAATTTACCGTGCAATTCAGCCTGATACATCTAGCTATACCACTACCTCTCCGATTTGTGAGAGGGTTTGGAATATTTCATCCATAGCGTTATTCTCGATCGGTAACTGAATTATTTCATCTGACATAAGCAATACCTCTCATAAGAAATGTGCTAACTGTTTGTAATGAATAGAAAATGTTGAGGCATTCTATTGATTTAGTCCTCTTTTGTCAATAAATATCAATTTATCACTGTTTTCCGGGTAATAAAATGGGTTTTCTTGATTGTTTTGGTGGGTTG
>JAYEFV010000481.1:0-26038 GCA_034658755.1 Thermodesulfobacteriota bacterium
AGTGCCGCCCACGGCCCATAAAATGGCCAGGGCGCCTGCAATGGAAATCGGGATCCCCATGCCGCTCCAAAAAGAGAGCCGGGCATTTAAAAAACACCACAGCAGAATAAAGACGATAATCAGCCCTATAATTCCATTTCTCACCAGCAGATCGATCCGTGAGCGGAGCATGTCCGTATTATCGTAGAATATCTTAATATTGGCGCCATCCGGCAGCAGCAGTTCCTTTTGTAATAAATATTTTTGAACAGCCTCCGATATGACCAGGGCGTCTTCTTCCTGGGTTTTATAGACGATGAGAAGAACAGACGGCTCACCGTTTATTAAAGCATTGATGGGATCTTCCGTGAATCCGTCGTTAATGAAGGCCAGACGGTCCAGCGTGATAATTTCACCTTCCGGTCGAGCCAGAACAACAATGGAAGAAATCGCCTCACCCGTATACTTCCGCCCAATGGTTCGCACCCGGATCTCTTCGCCCCGGGTCCGGACGGTTCCGCCTGCAAGATTCAGGCTGCTGCGTCGAATTGCATCCACAACCATATTAAAGGTTAAGCCATATTCACGCAGCCGTTCTTCGGACACCTCAATACCGATTTCGTATTCCCTGGCACCAAAAATTTTCACCTGAGAAACCTCTGAAAGCTGCTGGATATCGTCTTTTATTCTCTCCGACCACTCCTTAATCCTCCGTTCAGACATATCTCCGGAAAAATAAAGCAGCATTACAGGATCTTTGAGCATTAATTCAGTAATGATCGGCCTTTCCGCATCAACCGGAAAAGAGGAGATGGCATTCACCTTGCTTTTGACCTTTTCCAGGACATCGCTCACATCATAATCTTCTTTTACCTCGATAATAGCAGTACCGACATTTTCACTAGACTGAGTGGTGTACTGCTTGATTCCTTCCAGGCCTTCTATGGCCTCTTCGATCTTCCGGCTGATTCCCTCTTCAACTTCTTCGGGATCGGCCCCTGGATAAGGAACCGAAATCGTAATCATGTCCAGCGAAAATTCAGGGAAGTTCTCCCGGATCATGGACATGGTAGCGATCCCACCTGCCAGAAAGATCATGACAAGGACGATATTTGCAAATACCGTGTTTCGGGCAAATGCTGCCATTACGCGTTTCATGATTGACTTGCCTCTTAGGTTTTGTTTGTTATTTCCAGCAAGGCATTTTCCAGCGGATCGATAAGCCGTGTGGTTACAACCATGTCCCCGGCATTCAGGCCGTTGGTTACATAAGCATTCTCACCTTCCACCCGTGCTACTTTTACCGGTATAGTTTTAAGGCGATTGTCAACGGCAATATATACGGTATTCTCAAAGCTCACAGCTTGCCGGGGCAGCCGGAAAACGTTATGCAGGGTTCTGCCCGGAATCTTCACCGAACAGAACATGCCTTCCACCAGCGGCAAAGACCGGGGCTTTTTTTTCAATGCGGTTTCGGCATCAAAACGCACAGCAATCGTAAGTGTCCGGGTCTGCTGGTTGAACTTCACTACCCGGTGCAGTCGACCGTCCCAGGTTTGTCCGTTGTTATTCTCTGTCCAGCTAATCTTGCATGGCGCCTGTTCCAGAGCGGAAAACCATGCGATTTTTTCCTTTGTTTCATCTTTGTTAAAACGCAGCCACTTGCGGGCATCACGGCTGTCCAAAGGCACATGGATTTCCAGAACCGAATCATCTGCCAGAGTTACGATACTTTGTCCCGGAGTGACATATTGACCTTTTTCCAGCGAAACCGATTTAATACGAGCGTTAAAGGGCGCCCTGACCTCACAACGTTCAAGATTGATTTCTGCCGTTTCAAGGACCTGTGAAATCTGTCTTTCCAGATCAGCCGCAGCAAGCATCGTCTTCTCAGCCGCTTCAAGCCCTGCCAGAGTTGCAACGTTATTTTTTTCGAACAATACCCGGACACGCTCATACTCTTTTTTGGCCAGTTCCTGACTTCGTTTAAGGATTTTTAAACGTTGGCTGCTTATTTTGCGAACCGTCCTATAATCCTTTGGATCAATTTTAAAAAGGACTTCTCCTTTGGGAATAATCTCGCCAACTTCCAGTCTGGGGTGTATCTTAACGATTTTTCCCGGAACTTCGGGGGCAATGGATACCACATTCAACGCTTTTACTTCACCATGGCCGGTTATAAATACCGAAATATCCCTCTGCTCAACCTGCAAAGCTTCAACACGCAAGGGACGTTCGCCTTTTTTTGCCTCGGCCGGGGGGGCTTTCAGCCTTGCCAGCATTGCCATTCCCATTACTCCGATAAATAGAACAACGATGGAACTCACAATACTAATAAGCACAACCATTGCCGGTTTTTTGGACTTTTCTATTTTTTGTACTTCCATCTGATTTCACCTATAATCATTTTGTAGAACCAATTTGACACGCTCTAAGACCTCACACCATTTCCGGGCGGTTTCCGGCCCGATTTTTTCAACCAGTTCGACAAATAAGCGTAGAATGGTTTCCTCAACGCCTTCGATATCCTCCATGGCCTCGGAGGAAACGCGTACCATTACCTTCCGGCGGTCTTTATCGCTGTGTTTTCGGGTCAAGATTCCCCTTTCCACAAGACGGTCCACCATGGCCGATGCCGAGGGGGGTGATACACCTAGGCTGTCTGATAGTTCGGTCATGGTAACCTGTCCCAGTGTTCGAACCATCATGATCGCATGGAACTGGGGTACGGATAAATCGCCTAACGCATTGCTTTTGCCGCATGCAGCAAGATGAGTGGTCTGCACCCTGAAGATGCGGTCCCGAATCATTTTCCCTGTGGAAAAAATATACTTGGCCTGAGCCAATGTTTCATTTTCTCGCATAAATTAACTCTCCCAAAATATTAGATAATCTAATTATTAGATCTATGAATATTTAGATAATAAAATGTTTCGAGAGACTAAATAACCATTTCGAATTGCCTTGTCAAGAAAAATTTTATTCAAAGGACAGGACAGTCTCGTATCCGTTCGGAGAGTAATTGGGGATCAAACATTGATTAGAATATCAAATTGATATTTTGCTATTAAGATATTAGCTGAAGAAACATGGATAGACCATGGCGGACCGATACGAGATAATCCATTCGTGCAGATAGTGCATTGGCTAAGCACGCTCTGCGCGAACGTAAAACAGTTATTCAAAAATTGCGGTGTATTTGATCTGTAGCCTAAATGCGGCAATCCCGTAAGGTAACTAATCTCGAAAAAAACAAAATATATGATGTCCGCGTCTTGGTGAAAGTTCAATTTTGACAAATATATTGTAACATTCTGTAATCATATCAACAATAACATGGATTCAAGATAGGTTATGAAGATTTTAGGTGTAATCCTGTCTATATAAATAACCACACAACTGTTCCGTGGATACAATATATGAAAAGCCAAACGCAAGATTCTTTAAAGATGCTACGTGTAGTTCATCATTCACCGTCGCTGTTGCATCCGAAACAAAAAAGACTCGGTAGTCCCTGACAAAAGCATCTCTTGCCGTTGTTTCACAACAGCAATTTGTCATTACGCCGGTAATAATAAGCTCGTCTATTTTCTTTGATTTGAGGCTCTCATCTAAACATGTTCCATGAAAAGCGCTATATCGATTCTTATCAATGATTATATCGGCATCGGACGGTTTTAGGACCTTGATAAGAGCCCAGTCTTTTGATCCATAGTCGATTTGATCTCCCCACCATTCAGCGAGCATCCCACCGTCTTCTAAAACGTTTCTGTGTCCATGTCTGGTAAAAATTATCCTGATTCCTTTTGATCGACAGGCGTCGATAATAGATAGAACGTTTTCCAATATTGGTGTTGCAATAGAAAAGAAAAATCGTTGCATATCAATTACCAAAAGAGCACATCTGCCGGGCTTAGGAGATGCGTGACGGATATTGTATTGATCTATTTGGTTTAGGTAATCTGGCGACATGGTTTCTAAACTGTATTATCTTTTTGTTTACTGATTTAAGGTCGATACTCATAACTTATTATCACTCGGAATATTCTTGGTATTGGCAACTTTAGGTCTTTATTAGCCAAATAATTCAGCTAACCATACAGAATTCGTTGACAAATTTCAACCGATTCTTTATTATATTGATTTAATTGATGATTAATTCAGGAGGTTGCCATGAACAAACTGGAACTCATAGAAACTCTAAGAGAAGATGCGGGACTCACAAAACCCGAAGCAAATGCTGTGATTAAGACATTCTTTGATACAATAACGGATGCACTTGCAAAAGGTGATCGGGTTGAAATCAGAGGATTGTGCTCTTTTTATGTTAAGGAATATAAAACCTATACCGGAAGGAATCCTAAAACCGGGGAACCGACCCCGGTTAGACCTAAAAAGCTGCCGTTTTTTAAGTGTGGGAAGGAATTGAAAGAGCGGGTGGATTATTAAAAAACTGACACATGACACCTAAAACCCGAAACCTGGAGTAATGAAAAATTGAAGCAAAAAATGCAAGTCATGGGCATTTTCAGTATATATTTAAATTTTTGCATTGAGTCTATGGAGAAAAATAATGAGAGGAATTTTCCTGAGGTGGTTAATTTTAACGGTTGCAATCATTGTAACGTCTTATTTACTGGATGGAATACGCGTAAGTAGTTTTTTATCTGCATTTTTCGCTGCAGCTATTTTAGGAATACTGAATGCTTTTTTTCGGCCAATATTATTTATTTTAACGCTTCCCATAAATGTGTTGAGCCTCGGGCTTTTTACCTTTGTGATAAACGCAATCATGCTAATGATGGCCTCCGGGGCGATATCTGGTTTTGAAGTTTTGGGATTTTGGTCGGCAGTTTTTGGATCACTTTTGATCAGTCTGGTCAGTTGGATCCTGACCTCTTTTATTAATGAGCGAGGAACTGTACATTATATTGATTTGAAAAAAGTAGGCCATAATCGGTGGGAATAATCCGTAATCTGGGACTTTCGTGCAGAGAGTGCATAGGCTAATTACGTATCGGAAATTCTACAACTTATCGAAGTTACAGATTTTTTAAGAGCAACCTGTGTTTGTCGTCATAATGGAAGAATGGAATGCTGGAATATTGGAGGCAAGGGCGGAAATAAACCATTTTAATTGTAAAAAACTCCTTCAAACCCATCATTCCATTACTCCATCGTTCCATTATTCCAATTGGGGCGAAGCCCCTAAGTTCGTTCTGCACGAAAGTAGTGTCCATCCATAAACGGCATCTTTCGGCCTCCGGCGGCGTTCTCGCTCGTTTTCAATCCTCGAAATAACGCGCTATGCCTGCGGTGGAAAACTCGCTCGGGCCTTGCCGGAAACCAAAATCTACCATTTATGGATGAACACTATTAGCATAACGAATGAGTCATCAGAAAAAAACACAAATTACGAACATATCCAGACTATTTTTCCGCACAGTTTACCGGACACTGGAAATAGATGCATCGTTTACATTCATATCTTCTCAAAGTTGTGCACAAAACGATTACAGAGAGAAAGTAGATAACCAGCAAACCCGGTTGTAACAACAAATAAAAAATCGGAAGCAATACGAGAACGAGAGGTATAAACAGGGCCACGGTTTTTTCAAGCAGACTTAAGGGACCGGATTTTTCCTTAAAAAACTTAGGAACCCCCCAAAAAAACATGCACTTGGTGTTTTTGGCGCTTTGAATGTAATGGGGGCAATGGGTACAGTAAAATTTGTAAATGACCATGACAAGCAAGATACAGGTTATTATATAAATAACTAACCATAGAATTGAATCCTTGGCAATGGCCATACATGCCGTAATAAACGGTACGGAAACAATAAGGTTCCAGTAAAGAAAATCAAGAAAGTTATGCTGTGTCTTTAATTGTGTTTCCTGTTCATTCATATTCTTATTCCTCCTTTATCCACAATAACCTATGATACGATTTTTAATATCCAATGCGATATTAAAAAATAAGCTATGCCTGAACTCATGAGGCATACACATAACAGCCAGAAATGTCTGTACACGGCTCTCATACTGGCATTGAAATATTCATTTGAAAGAATAAGACACAGATGAAGAGGTGAAAGTAGTACGCCAGAGAAACCGCATACCATTGTCAGCATTACATATGGTATAATAAAATCTGTCTCACCAAGGGAATGGATCAATGGAATAAGTATGGGAAGTGTGACACCGACAAATGCGATAGTAATTCCGGTAATTAGTCCTACTAAGAACGGCAGTATTACAGCAATCAACATGAGTGGAACTTTAAGCATGATTAACTCGCTACTTATTGCTTCTACAGCATGGCTGTCTTCCAAAATACCCTTAAAAATCAAAATTGATGCAACGATGTACATCATATTCAAATTTTGAGGGTTACTTATCACTTTCCATATTTGATCTTTGGATAGACTATTTTTATACCATACCCATCCGATGGACATTAAAAGCGCAAGGATAAGACCGATCTCTTTGGAAATAGAAAGATGTGGAAATATATAAGAAAAACATATTCCCATGCAAAGACCCGGTATTATAACGAGCAAAATAGGTATCATCTCTCTGAAGAAGGGCCATACGGCCATGTCGGAATTATGACCGGGGGTGTTGCCGGATGTTTGATGAAGATCTTTTAACGGCAGGTAGCCAAGGCATACCGCCAGCATGGTGATTGGACACATGAAGCATATAAAAGTAAAAATATTAATATTCGCTATAACTGTCGCCAGCAATACACCAGGGTATAAAGGCCACCAATACTCCCAGATATGGCGAAACCAGTAATTGATAAAACTAAGTTTATCGCCGGAAAGGTCTGACTGCATTCCAAGGTCTTTCACCATGGGAGCAGAAAAAACAGCGCCGCCCGGCATTGGCAAAAGACCTATCAGGGCCGGAAAGACAATAAGATTGATTTTAATATTTGTGATTAATCCCTTAAATTTCCCAAGAAGACGTTTCATCTGACCGGATAGTTCAAGGCTGCTGCTAAGGACTAAAATTAGATAAACAATGAGTGCCAAAGACAATGTTTTCGGATATACAATCGATCCGGCCATTGAACCGATCATTGCCTTGGGGTGCAACCCAAAGAAAAGGCTTAACAAGATTGTCCCCAGTACAAAGGTATGACCCAATGAGAGTTTTTTTCTGATCAAAAAAAGCACAAATACAAATACGATCAGAACCCTCATTATAGCGGGTAGTTGCTGTAAAACAGACATATTCTTAACCGGTTACAGGTTCAGGGTTTCCTGTTGTGTTTTAGAATTTTACTTTGGGGGCTGCCTGTTCCGCCTCGGGCACTTTATAGTATTCTGCACTTGAGACACCCGCAAACATTGCATAGAACCTTCCCATGAAGGTCCGGATATATGTATTCAGGATTTGAACCGACTCATTATATCGTTTTCGTTCCACTGCAATTCTGTTTTCAGTCCCCTCAAGGCTGTCTTGAAGTTTTAGAAACGATTCATTGGCCTTTAAGACCGGGTATCTTTCCTGGAGCAGAAGGAGCCTTGAGAGCGCGCCTTCGAGCCGGTTTGAGGCTTTAACTTTATTTTTTACATCTTTTGCCTGAAAATACATGGTCCTTGCCTGTGCAATATTTTCGAACAGCTCTTTTTCATGCTTTGCATAACCTTTTACCGTTTCTACAAGATTGGGGATAAGGTCGTATCTTCTCTTCAACTGGTTTTCCACCTGGGCCCATTTCCCTTTAACATTTTCATCCATGGCAATAACCGTATTATAACCTGATACGATTTTTCCCAATAACATAAAACCGACAAGTAAGATGATTCCTAACGTGATTAGTATGATTTTAAATTGTTTTGACATAATGGTCCTCCGATGAATTATCAGTAAAAGATTAAGTAACCGTTCACGGATACAAGATTAAAAACCAACTATTGTCCATCCAGAAATGGTGGATTTTGGTTTCCGGCAAGGCCCGAGCGAGTTTTCAACCGCAGGCATAGCGCGCTATTTTGAGGATTGAAAACGAGCGAGAACGCCGCCGGGGGCCGAAAGATGCCGTTTATGGATGGACACTAACTACCAGCCCCCAGATGCACCGCCGCCGCCGAATCCGCCACCGCCGCCGCCGCCGAAACTTCCGAATCCGCCGCCACCGCCGCCGCCCCATGACCCCCTTCTTCCGCCCATGGATGAAAACAAAAGAAGCATTAAAAATAGCCTCGGATTTTTTATAAATAGAATCAACATGATAATAAGAAACCCGATGGTCATTATCGTATGCAAGAAACCACTAGGTTTGTCTTTTATTATGGGCTGAACATGACGTTTTATGGTCGGCATGCCGTTTATTTTAACTCCCGCGTCCACGGCAATCTCATTTGCCATTGCCACGGCTGTGACAAAAATAGCTTTTGAATATTCGCCTTTTCTGAACAAAGGCACTAAAAAATTGCGTCCCAGACTGCCGACCATGCTGTCCGGAAGCACGCCTTCGAGTCCGTAGCCGACTTCGATCCTGTATTTTCGGTCTGTTACGGATATAAGGAACAGTACGCCATTGTCTTTACCCTTCTGACCGAGTTTCCATTTATCATGGGCGATCTTTATGGAAAAGTCTTCGATGGATTGGCCTTCGAGGCTTTTTATGGCCAGGACAACCAGCTGGGCCGTTGTCTTTTGTTCAAGCTCCTGAAGATATCCGTTCAGCCTGTTCTCTGTGGCGTCATCCACAATGCCGGCCAGGTCAACTACATATTTAAGAGGCCTTTCCGGAATGCCGGCGGAATGGGAAACAGATAGGGCCACCAGGCATACGAACAGGGTTGCAAAGAAAACCGTTCGTCTAGTCTTTGATGTCATCCGTAATATCTCCCAGTTTCTCGATCGCTGCATAATAATCTTGGAATATGGTATTGAGCTGCTCCATCATCAATTTTGTCTTCTGTTTTTTTTGTTTTAAAACCGTTTTAAATACACTTGTGTTTACGCCGGAAACTTCCTCAAGCACAGCCATTACATCGGGATTTGTTACGGGGGGCTCCTTTCCTAAAAGAAGAATAATCCCCTTAAAAAGCGGTATGTATCCTGAAAAAGATTTGATAAACATATCCATGAGCATTTTACTGTTGCCCAAACAAGAGATATACCCCTGCCTGAGGCCTATCAGTCTGACTTTTAGTTCTCTTTCGCACTGCAGCCTGAGATCAGATCGGTTTATTGCCAGATTCCGAAAGAAATCTTCTCCGAATATGGTTTTATGAAGAAGTTTTATATTCAGAAACTCAAGGGGAAAAACATCAAGGGAATTCATTATATATTCGGGGGTCATGATCAGGGGGGCTGCAATCCTTTTTTTGCGGTATCTTTTCCCCAGAGGCGCCAGAAGTTCAAGAAACTTCAAATCCATTTCCGTGAGGACAAATACCGAATTGACGTCTGATTTACCAGGCACGAAATCTTCTGTCAAAGCACTTCCGGTTATGGTTATGGAATGAATATTATCTTTATAGCTGTTTAATATTTCATCCTGAAACGGTTTAAATCTTTCAATGATCACATCTTTAAGATTCAGATCAATCATAAATACCTCCTGGTTCATGTTCACAAGGCGAACAAAATTGACATGTTATCAAACTGTCGGTCTCAGTCCTTCAATTGCCGCCAGGTTTCGGGCAGAGGTTTTCGTTTGCCAAGTTTGAATTCCCTGGACCGGATGATGTTTTCAAGATGGGATATCCGATTGCGGCTTTCCGGATGTGAAGCGAAATAATGGCCGAATTTGCCGGGGCCCTCCTCTTTAGAAAGCTTTTCGAAAAAATCGGTTGCGCCGGCCACATGGCCATAATCACAGTGTAACGCTTCGAGTGCAAACTCGTCTGCACGGGTTTCCTGTTTTCGGGAAAAACTCATTTCCGTGATGTTCAGTCCGTGTACCAGCATCTTACTGATGCTGCTGTCAGTTCCAAATAAGAGAGTGGAAATCGTAATAAACACAAATGCCCGGCCCATACCGCGGAGATGATCCCGATGGGCGAAATGGCCCATCTCATGGGCCAGAACAAAGGCCAATTCGTTTTCAGAAGCTACCTTATCCAGAAGCCCCGTGTACACGATAATATGCCCACCAGGCAAGGCGGCAGCATTAACTGTGGATGCCTGGCGGATATGCACCTTAACCAGATAGGGCAATTGGGCACAGCGTTCCTGCAAATCTTCCAGCAGCGACCGGATGTAGCTTCGCCGTTCCGAATCTGTATACTTAGCCTCTATTGACCGAATGAAAAGCCTCCCCATTTTGTTTTCAAGGTCGGTGGAGATACGCGGCACAATCAGGTCCACAGCCAGCCCCAGCACTATGTAGATCAGAATAACGAAGCCAACCAACCCGGCAGTTAGCAGAAAAAATTCCCGCAGAGGTGAGGTGGGTGTTACATTGACATTGGATTCCGGTTGCCGGGGCGTGTACTTCATTTACTTTGCCCTAAAAAGCCTGGTCCTTTGGGCCAGGTCAGAGATATATGTCTCTACCTTGGAGTTTTGTGTACAAAATCACAAATTCCAAGCACCAAATTATAAATAAATTCCAAATCTCAAGCACCAAATTATAAATAAATCTCAAATTCCAAACCGGTTCAAAGCGATTGTTTTTTTGTTTGGGATTTGTTATTTGGAATTTCAATAAGACAATGAACTTCCAACGAAGCAAATCCCCTATGGGGATAAAACAAAGCCTGATCCTCTGAGCCAGGATTCTTTACTTCTCCAAAGTCACGGCGGTTCCGTATGCGATGGCTTCCAAACACCCCACGCCCTTTTTATTCGCATTTCTGCCAATCGTGGATGTTTCGATGCGGACATTAACAATTACCGTTGCATCCCCGGCCATTTCCTTCATGCGGATCAGTGCTTCCCTGCGGGCCCGATCAATCAGGCTTTCGTATGATTTGACCGTGCCTCCGAAAATATTGCGAAGCGATGCAAGGAATCGTTTGAAATAATCGATGGAAATGACTGCACTTCCGCATACCAGTTCAGCCGACTTGACCTTTTCATCGGAGTGGTTAACGGTTTTCATGGTTACTGCCGGCAGATAAAGAAGTTTTTTTTCACGCTCATGGATGGAACGGTAATGGCGTTTTTCCGCCAGGGTTCCGACCACGAAGCCGATCGCAATCAGGGTCAGGAAAAATAACAGATTATTCATTAACAGCCCCCTTTTATTTAATGTGCACGGCTGTACCATAAGCATACAGTTCGGCGGCGCCCTGTGCAACGGAAGAAGTGGAAAACCTGACATTGACAATGGCATTGGCACCTAACTGGCGGGCTTGCTCAATCATACGCTCCAAGGCTTGCTGCCTGGATTCGTGTAACAGTTGAGTGTAGCCCTTAAGTTCTCCTCCCACAAGGTTTTTCAGACCTGCCATAAAATCTCTGCCCACATGCTTGGCACGGATCGTACTACCGGAGACCAACCCAAAATGTTCGACAATTGTTTTTCCTGGAACGGTTTCAATGTTTGTGATGATCATCTTTCCTCCATGAATAATTTTTAAAACTTTTTAATTCATACTTTTTCTAAATCGTCAATCCATTTTCTGACACGATCCTTACCATAAGCTTTTTCCCAGGCCGCCAGAATGATATCCACCGGTATATCCGAAAACGTCCCATGAAATTCCAAATATTCCATGAATTCCTTTTTCTCCTTATGATCCATTAGATCGAATTCCTCAACGCCTGATTCAAGTTATACAATCGCTTCGCGATTCTATATAATGCGGCTTCGCCGCTCTAAAAAAGGAAATTCCTATACTATCGAGTTGCGGAGAAATTTGCTCCGGCCATGCATGATCTATTCAGCAGGTCGATTTGAAAAACTCAGATTCAACACGGTATCTATTTGCTCGCTTACAGGATTCGTGGATATGGGTTGGAATTGCTCGATCTGTTGTTTCACTTTTTCAAATGCTTTGCGGGTTATTTTCTCAGAACCTGCAGCTAACCGAACACATACCTGGAACAGAAAAAAACTCAAAAACAAGGTTATGCCGATGGTTAAAAACGCATGCACAAAGAAGTCGGAGGAGAGATAGTTGCCGGTAAAGTAGTTTCGTGCAGTTATCCAGCCCACATGGCCCAGGATAGCAATCACGGGCAGATTGAAAACAATTTGCAGAATAAATCCGCTCATGATTTTCGAAGATTTTTCTATTTCATTGTCCAGCGAATCGCTCCAGAGGGTGTTAAGATCCCCGTCCAGGGTATCACGGTCCGGGAGAAGGTCTTTAATCCTTCGCACCGATTTGTCAAACCGGGCTTTAACAAGAAATTCAGCAATGTCCGGCCATTCTTTGGCAATGGAAAGACGGTAATCCCGCAAGGCAGCATCCACTTTATGGATTTTGCCGGTTTCAACTACTGATGCCCGTGATTCTTTAAAATGTCGAAACGAAGAAACCATACCTGCCACTTGGCGAAAGGGGTTGCCGAATCTGAACATTGCCGCTATACCGGTACCGAAAATCAAAATACGCGCCCATATGGCGATGAGCCATCCCACCGGTCCCAGCCACCGGTTGGCCAGTTTTTGATACAGCAATACATTAACGCCGAACCGCTGTCTGGAGTTGTTGTTTTTAAAAGCAAAAAGGGCATCCTTTATCGCCTTAGTTTCCGCCCCATGGATATTTTCTTTGACAGCCTCAAGCTTTTCCAGGTCCTTTTCAACTTCAATCCGTGTTTCTTCAAAGATGTAATCCCGCAGGCTTTCGGCATTTTCCAACCGCCTGTCGATCACGAAGCCCGGACGATTGAAGGCACCGAAAATCATCTGCCGGAGTTCTTCAAACTGGTCAAAATCGTGCAGAGGATCTGCTGTCGGGTCCCACCCCGGATTACGCAAGTGTCGACGTGCGGAAATACACAGCACCGTTTGAACCGGTCTTTCCCAGCCATTTTTAATAAACTCTAAAAATTCAGGAAGTATCTTTTCTTTAAGCTCGTTTTCGTCCTGACGGTCACACTTGTTAATTACAACAACAAGAGAATCTCCGCCAAAAAAGCGCACATAAGATGCCAGAAAATCCACATGGTCTCTTCTTTTAGGATTTTCCGAATCAAAAACGCAGATGAGTATGTCTGAAAGCGCTATGGCGTTATGCACCATGGGAATCTGCTTTTCGTATTCGTTGCTGTCCGTATCCGGTGTGTCGATTAGTATTACGTGATTAAGGGATGCCGCTATATGACTTGATCGCGTCTCAACATTCTCTGTACCCAGTGCTTGACTCAAATGGCCGGCATCGCTCTTTTCCCGGCAAAAAACAACGATGTTTCTGGTAGTGGGACGCAGATTTCCCGCCTCGGACAAGCCGTCGACTTCCGCCAGAGCATTAAGGAGCGTGGATTTGCCGGAGCCGCACGGGCCGATCAGAGTAACAACGAGCTTACGTTCAAAACGTTCCTCAAGATCTGTGATCATGCGGAGCACCTGGTCGCACTGTTTTTTTAGCGCTGCACCAGGCTGCCACATGGGTGCCTGGTTTATTATAGCCCCGAGCATCCTCACGTCATTTTTATACCCTTCAATCCTGCCGAGTGCTCTTATTGATTCGGTCTGCCGATTTGAAATCGTCATGATGAAACCTTTGAAAAATTTTTAATTTTGCCTGCCCAGCCCGCCCAATTGAATTTATTTTTCTGTTTATTCCATCGGGGTTCAATCCGTATTTAATATTTAACCGGGGTTCATCGCCTTTCCACACGCTTCAATGTTGATTTGTATTTGATTTATCAGAGTATCCGCCTCATCCACGGCATCTTTTGCTACCCGAATTATCCCGCCTGTGATTTCCTGTTCGAAAAGATCCTTTACCTCTTTAAGTTTATTGTTTAACCATACCTGAACAATGGGGCCGAGCATGTCATCGAGTTGCTTCTGATCAGCCCTTTTGAGACCTGTGGTGGCAGGAATTGCAACAAGGGCATAAAGATCATGCAGCCCGAACAGTCCGGTGAGCTTGACCTTGATTCCCACGGCTCCTACCGGATCGCCGGTTGAAAGAATATAAGTTACCGCCACGGTGGCCGGAACCACGTTCAAAAAGGCGGAGAACGTCTGCCGGATCTTGGACCACATTCCCATTTTGCTGCGGAAGTTTTTTGCCAGATCTTGCAGATCCTGCTCGATTCCTTGTGACAAATCCATAATCACATCCCGGCGTGACAGAATAGACTCCAGCACCGATTTCCAGTCTCTATTCCGCAATTTTTCCTGTTCCTGAAAAACAACAGGGTGAGCCGAAACAAAGAATGTTAAAGACACCTGCTTTTCTGTGGTCTCAATGTGGGGATTTTGTTCGTTTTTCAGACCTTTGTCTGCTCTGATTCGCTCGACGGCCTCAAGCATTTGCCGGGTCAGCGGATTTTTCAGGTTGGTGGAAACCGAAATTTCAGGATTCACCGTTTTGTAATGCATACTGTTTAGGGCATTTACAAGATCCTCTTCGACTGTGTCAGTAAAATCTTGTTGAGGCTCTATTTTTTTAGTTCCGGAAAGTATATTTTTTACCTTTTTTGAGGTATTTAATAACACTTTAAAGGGAAGCTCAACAACTCTGCCTGTTTTGCGCATTGCTTTGATATAAGGAGGATCTGTTAGCATCCAGATCTCAACAAAACGTTTCACTACCCGATCCATGGGGAAATGCTGCAGGGCTTCATGCACACAATGACTCTGGGTTGTCTGCAGTGTATCAAGATAAAGGCGAAGCTCATGACGGGAAATTCTCGCATGTTCCAGAAGATCTCCGGCCATGATCAGCACATCTTTTAAAATCGAAGAAAGTAGTTCGAGTCTTAATTCCCGAGAATCGATGGACTGGAGGGCGGTTATAAACGAAGGATCTTTTTTGCGTACCGGGCGCAATGCCATGAATCGTTTGCCCGCAGCCACGGAGTTATCCTCATCCGCACGATAAATTCCCAGTACGTACCGGTGGGCATCTTTACCATACAAGTTTCGGGCAACGGTCATTGCGTGTTCCTGCACCTCGTCTTTTTCAAAGCTGGGATAAACGCGGTAGACCAAAAAGCATTTTCTCATTCCGATGCCCGTAAGCATTTCCGAAATAAAATCAGTATTTCCCCGGTTGTTATAGTTGGAATTGGTGAAAACATATATCAGGATATCGGATGATTCCAGAGCCTTCAAAGTAATATCCCGGTTAATGTAAGTGCCTTTGGCTCCGGTATCAAAATCCGGTGTATCCATCAACACCAGATTTTGAGGAACGGCGTCGCTCAGAATATAGAGGGGGTGTCCGGAAACGGTAAGATCCTTTGTGTCTTTCAGGGGATCGGGTAAACATCCGAACGGCTCAAACAGGGCGGAAAGAATGTTTGGCCGATTGAAGATTCCCCGGTGCACGGAAGCAAGTACACGGCGGTTGAGCCCTGCACTACCGCCAACCGGCGAAAGACGTTCACCTACCATTGAGTTGAACAGACTCGATTTCCCTGAAGAACCGCCGCCGCAGATGGTTGCCATAATGGGGAAATCAGGAGAAAGCCGGGTAAGCAGTTTGCTGTCAACAATCTTGGTCCATGCGGCAATATCCTTGCTGCGACCGAGCCCGAGCCGGTCTTGGATACCAGGAATAGACCTTCTTAATATTTTGAGGGCATCAGTTATGTTTTGTTTATAAAGAGTTTCCATGGCAATTGCTCATAAGATAACACATTTTTCTTCACAAAGGAATGCTGTAATTATGCAATATTGTTGAGATCGTAAAAACAGCTTTACTATAAAAGGAAGAAGGCATAAATATATACATGTTCCGGGTTCAAAAGCGGATGATCATCAGGAGCAATTTATGCAAATAGAAGTGGCATGTTATTCCGGATACCGGGGTGAAGAGACACCCCGGTGTATCTGGCTGGGTGATAGAAAAATTGAGGTCAAAGAAATTCAAGATCGATGGCTGGCTCCGAACCACCGTTATTTTAAGGTTCTGGGAGACGATAATGCTATTTACATTCTTCGTCACGACTCGGAATCATGGGGTTGGGACCTGACGTTCTACAAGGACCAACATTAGAACAGCTATAACCGTTCAGGTTTCAGAGTTCAGAGGCTCAATTTTTTAGAGAACATAAAACTTACAATAATCACAATGTGTTATTGAGATATTTCAATCAATATGCGCACACCAACAACAGGCTATATAAAAGATGAAATTTCAGAATTGCGTCAGAAATGATTATGGCAAGTGCGATCTACCGTCCAACACGATTAATAGAATTAAAGACGGGTTTCGGAAGTTGCATCTCAACGTTGAATACTCTCCCTTTCAAGTTTCGGACAACATTTATTGGGGACGGATATGGATTGATTCAATTCGGATCGTATGTAATGGAAAAGGCATTACCCTGGAGCTTGCGGAGGCCAGCGCATACGCGGAACTGGCAGAACGCTTCAGCTCAGGCCTGTTCTATCCTGTCTTTGAAGAACGCGTGAGGTTTAATATTCCGGCCCTTTACAATGAGGAAACCAATAGGTTCCTTAATTATGAATGGATGGATGGATATGTACATGCCCATCAGGATGAATTGGATGAAAACACTTTGAGAATAGAAGACCTGCTGGCAAACGAACGTCATCTGACAGATACAGATATTGAGCATATTAAAAACAGCAGAATGGCCCGACATTGGGTTGACGGTTTTTCAATAACTCGTGAAGAAACAGTGAAAGTTCCGGTCAATTTTGTTACCTATATTCATGCGTCTAACGGCATGGCGGCAGGAAACACCATGGAAGAGGCCATGATTCAGGCCTCATGTGAAATATTTGAACGTCATACCCAAATACAAATAATCAAACCTGAAAAAACAGTTCCATCAATTGACCCGGATTCTGTTAACAATGCCGTGATAAAGGATATGATTAAATTCTATCACGGAAAGAATGTCGATGTACTAATCAAGGATCTTTCTCTGGGTGGTGTGTTACCCTGCATAGGCGTCCTGTTTATCAACCACAATTTGTCTCCGGATCGCCTGGAACATAAAATACTGATACCGGGGGTATCTTTCAATATGGACGAAGGCCTAACACGGTGTTTTACGGAAAGCATGCAAGGCCGTGAAACCCTATTGACGCCCCGTCCACAGTTGGATAAACCGCTTGTCCATCGATCTCGGGTTAACAATTTTTACTTGTTAATGAAATGTTGTATTTCTCCAAAAGATATCTCATTTCTTGAGCGAGGAGAAACGGCTTCATATAGAAACACCAAAATCAAAGATGTTTTGGATGAGATTGAGGAACTTAAAAAAATATGTAACCACTTCAATACCGATTGTATCATACTCAACCACACCCATCCGGTATTGAATTTCCCAGTAGTAAGGGTAATAATCCCGAGAATTTCTGACTTTTTACCTTTTTTGAGTCAAGATATCCTCGTATCTGAAGCAACAAGACCGTCCGCTACATGGCGTGGCGAAAGATTCAGGAAGATAATGCAGAGTTTTTTTGCATAGTAGAAGCATTCTATCCCAAATCATAATGATGTCATTTTCTTTTCTTGACACTTTTGAAATACTATCATAAAATGAATCAAATTCATAAAAATTTTTTTTGGGCAAATACTGAAAATGATCGTGTCAAAGTGATTTATTATTTTGCCGACGACTTTTGGGATTTTAACTCGACGGAGTTTCATTTACCTCTGAAAATTTTTCCACCTTTGTTTCCGGCTCCATTGCAACCTGTTTGGCGTTAAAGTTGTCTAAGAAATTTTTGAATCCTTATTGAATCCTTATTGAATCAATAATCTGAATGCCCTGTTGTTAATTACTGCAGATCGAGTCATGTGTGTTTTCTCATAAATTGTTACCCATCCATAAATAAACCATGAAAGGAGGGAACATGAAAACTAAAACACGTTCTGTCGAGCAGATTATAGAAGAGCAGGTACGAAGATGGCAGATTATGCGTACGGAAGAGAAAAAAGAGGAAGAACGTATTTCTGTCGTAACCTTTTCCAGAGAACATGGAAGTGGGGGAGACATTTTGTCCGAGCGTCTTGCCGAAAAGCTGGGATATGAATTATTCCACCAGGAAGTCCTCCATAATATGGCTGAAAGTGCCCGTGTAAGTGTTCAATTCGTTGAAACGTTGGACGAAAAAGGTGTTTCAGTACTCGAAGAATGGATATCTTCACTTGTAGACAAGCGACATCTATGGCCGGATCAGTATCTCCAGCATCTAATGAAAATTATCGGAACCATCGGCAAACACGGCCAGGCGGTTATCATAGGCAGGGGTTCCAATTTTGTTCTGCCTCCTGACAAAAGACTCAGCATTCGAGTAATAGAGCCCATGGAGGAGAGAATACAAAATTTATCCAAAGAACTCGGAATTACTGCTGAAGAAGCAAAACAAAGAATAATAAAAACAGAATCGGATCGCAAAGCGTTTATAAAAAAATACTTTCATGCCGATATCACGGACATCTTTCATTACGATCTTATCATCAATACCGAAAACTTAAGTATCGACGACGCCGTTAATGCCATAAACGGGGCCCTGGGTTAACTGAACAGGGTTTGACCCAACGTATAAAAAATGCTGAGATTTTTTTAAAGGTCTGGGCATTTTTCATTAGAAATGCAGGTCATCCATATTTTGTATTAAATTCATCAATGATGAATAAAAACTCTTCAGGCAATCTTTTCCTGACATTTGATATAATTTTACGGGGAATGTCTTGATAGTAAGCCTGGGCGATCCCTCCTGCAATACAGGCTATGGTATCGCTGTCTCCACCCAAAGAGATAGCTTTACGGATTGCATCTTCGAAATCTTTTGCTTCCAGAAAGGCAATAATCGCCTCGGGCACAGAGCCCTGACAGGATATATCAAAGCCATAATCAGGCCTTATTTCGTCCAAGGTTCGATTGAGATTGTAAGCAAATCGATCGCTTATTTCCTGCTTGATGGTTGCTTTACTTTTGCCGGAACGGGCAAGGAGCACCGCCAGTGCTGTCGCCTGGGCGCCTTTTATCCCTTCAGGATGGTTATGGGTTACTTTTGCGCTTTCTTTGGCTTGGTGTAATACATCTTCCATGGAGTTAAAGGCGAAACCAACTGGGCTTACTCTCATAGCAGAACCATTTCCCCAGCTGTTATAAGGCTTGCTGTCCGCAGCGTAAATCCATCTGAAAAAGGAACCGCCGTAACCGGCGTTGGGGTATTTTTGTCCGAACGTTTTAAGAGAGGTTGCGTAATCAACCTTTCTTAAGATTGAGACGGCAATGGCCACAGTCAAAACGGTATCGTCGGTAAATCTTGAATAGGGACTGAAAAGAGGAAATTGGGTCGACTTCACGGCATAGTGCTCAAAAATTGAACCGATAACATCTCCGGCAATCGCCCCGATCATTTTTACCTCCCATGATGAACTAAGGATTAGGTGCTTCGCTCCAATATTTCATCATTCCTTCCGGGCCGGAGGCCAGTTGTGAGCGAAGCGAACTAACTTGATAGTATAGGGATTTCCTTTTTTGGACATAGATGAACACAGATTGTCAAGATTCTTAAATTGCAAAATAACAATATTATCTGTGTATATCTGCGAAAATCTGCCTGCCCCGTAGCTTCGGCAAATGGTACTGGGGCGTCCTATTTAACTTGTGATATTGACCCGAATCCAGAACTTATTGAGAAGTTACAGGTTCGAGACGTAATTATTGGGTTATAAGACGATCCAGGATCAGCCCGTGAAAACTGCCCTTGTCCGGTGATGTAAAAAGCCATCCCAGATGTGTAAGGCATTTGATGCAAACGGCAATTCTCCAGCTAAAGCCCGGAAACCAGCTAAAATCCGTTGAGGCCGGGCCCGCATGGCCGCATCCCTTAACGGTTCTAAAACACCCTATTTCAAAAACTATTCCATGGGGGTTGGCAAAAGTGTGCCGGTGAGACCCCTGGATTTCTATGCGCTCGGCCGGACTTGTTATCCTGTTACGGCATTGGCGGCAAAAGATGTATTCCTCCTGGTCCGATACTTTATCTTGGGTTTCATCCTCAACAAAGCTGTTAAGCATTTCATCGCTCTGTTTTTCAGGCGGCACCCGAAAAAGATGGGTAGAACCTATAGTTTCCGG
Source organism: Thermodesulfobacteriota bacterium (assembly GCA_034658755.1). GTDB lineage: Bacteria > Desulfobacterota > Desulfobacteria > Desulfobacterales > UBA11574 > S5133MH16. The sequence continues at coordinate 20,149 of JAYEFV010000481.1, forward strand.
TATCATTCTCTGCCTTCTTTCTGATCAGATAAATAGGGGCCTCTGGGATTATCCTTTTAGGTTACATTGTTTCCGGACAAATTTCAACATGAGGCAATCTTTTTTTGAACGATTATCATGCCCGGCTAGTTTTTAAAGAGTCTTTCTTTGTAAATCTCAAATGAAATGCAATGCAAAACGTCCTTGAATATCTTTTAATATTATAGTACATTTTAAAATTCTGAAATCTCAATATCATGTAATCGTTGAGTTTGCCGTTAGAGTTAAGGCGCTTTCAAAATCATTTTTCCTGGTTTTGGAAATACAGGGGCAATTTGAGATATGAACACACCGACAATAGTGGTTGCGGTATTGACACTCTGGCTGGTAATGGGGTTGGGTTTTTTGGCTGAGTATGTCACTGCTCGCAAAAAAGGGAAAACCCCATATGAAGCCTGGACCTCATATGAAGGATTGTTGTTCATTTTGAGTGTTGTTGTACCTTTAATAATCTTAATTCATAAATCTTTGCCTGGCTAGTCGACCAATAGAATTCTTATCAATATCCCAACCCGGACAAGCCGGCCCTCCTGCCAAGCGGAGTAAGGCGGACGGGCCGGAACCAAAAAAGATCGGTTTTATTTTTACCACGAAGATCACGAAGGAAAAGAAGAATAAAATATATAACCTTCGTGATCTTCGTGTACTTCGTGGTATAATCAAACTTTTTTTGCCACAAAATACACAAAATTTACAATTAAGACACTATTCTATCCCGGAATCATGTAATTCTAGAATCTGAGTGGTCTCTTCTGAAGGCAGCTCCTCCACAGCGCGTAGTTTCCGTTCCATTGTTCGAGTTCGTACTCCGGTCTGCTCTATGGTATTAGAGGCCGTATTTAACTGCCTTTTCACCTTTGTTAGAACATGGCCGAATTTTCCAAATTCCGTCTTGACTGCGGCAAGGACTTTCCAAACCTCACTCGATCGCTTCTCAATGGCCAATGTACGAAAGCCTATGCGTAAACTGCTCAGGATTGCGGAAAGCGTAGTTGGTCCGGCAACAACAATACGGTAATCCTGCTGAATCTTTTCGACCTGGCCCGGTTGGCGCAGGACTTCCGCGTAGAGTCCCTCCGTGGGCAGAAACATAATTGCAAAGTCTGTGGTTGCCGGCGGGTTGAGATACTTATCCCGGATTTCTTTTGCAGAGCTGTGAACCGAGCGAAGGAGTGCCGCAGTCGCTTTTTGCACAGCATTCCCGTCAGCAGTATCGGCAGCCTCCACAAGCCTCAGATAGTCCTCCTGAGGAAACTTTGAGTCGATGGGCATCCAGACGCAAGATTCCGGATCATGATCTTGACCGGGAAGCCGAATGGCGTACTCAACGCTTTCCTGAGAATCACTCCGGGTATGGACGTTTTTGTCATATTGATCCGGGGTTAAAATTTGCTCTAAAAGTGCGCCCAGTTGAACTTCTCCCCAGGTACCCCGCGCTTTAACGTTGGTCAAAACCCTCTTTAGATCTCCGACCCCTGTTGCCAGATTCTGCATTTCTCCAAGGCCATGCTGGACAGCCTCAAGGCGTTCGCTGACAAGTTTAAAGGATTGGCTAAGTCGCTTTTCAAGCGTAATTTGCAGTTTTTCGTCAACCGTCTCTCGCATCTGATCGAGTTTTTTCTCATTACTCTCCTGAAGATGCTTTAATTGTGTGTCAATCGTGTCTCGCAGTTTTTCGATTCCCGTCCGGTTGGATTCCGTCAGTTCCTGGATTCGCCGGGCGATTGAGTTGAGTTGATGGTTTTGTGATTTGCCCATTTCACCGATAGTTCTGACCATTGTGTCCATGGACAACTTCTGACCTGCAGAAACTTCTTCTCTAAGATCTTTTGCGGCCGCTGCTGATTCTTCGCGTCCCAAACGCAGTTCCTCGCGAACCGCCTGTTCGACTCCTGTGCTTGCATTTGTTTTTAATTTTATCAGGACAAAAATTAACAATAAAGCGCTGATTGCCAGCAAAATGAAACGAGACAATATGAGTAAATCAGTCACAATATAAAACCTCCGTGAAGTTAACCTTTTAATTCCATATAGAATATTTACTCAGTTTTTTTATTGATATCTTATTGCTGCCCTTTTAATTTTTTGTTATTAAATATTTTTAAATCTATAAAATGAGACTAATTGATATCGGAGGAGTATATGTCTGAACAAGATAAAAATAAATCTATAGGCGTAGCCACTCTTTTTAATAATATTGAATTAAAACGATTTGTAAAATTCTACATAGGCTTGATTTTTTTTCTTGAAATCACAATTTTTTTTCTATGTTTTCTTCTGCAACTTAAACCGATTAATATTCCTTTTCCATGGAAATATTATTTTCTTGCATCTTTCTTGATACCCATTGCCATAACATTTCTTTTTGGTGTCTTTGTAACTGCCTTTAATTTATTTATCTTCGGTAACCCTAATCCCCAAATCGATCGTATCATATTAACCGAAAACGGCTCTGAAAAAAACAAATATTTGAACAGCTTTAACCTGTTTATAAGTTGCATCCGTCAGGCGCCCTTTCTGCTGGGCCTGCTGTTACTTTGCGTTGGCACAATTATTTTTTCTAAGTTGGACACGTTTATCGTATTATCAAGAGAAATAGGGGGAAAAGCCTTTCATTATGTTTTTATTATCTCGGGGTTGGTTTTGGCTGTTGCTACCGTTTTCGGATTTATTTGGATCTTCATGAAATATAAATTGGAAAAAATGAAATGCCGGTATGAATACAAACGGGATGTAATGACGAATTTGGGACTTCTCGTTATCGACGACAACACACTTATTAACCAAGAGGGACAGGTTATTGCCCAGGATGAAGCAAAAAAAAGAATTCTCGAGCAAAGCCCCTTATTAATATCACGACACAAAAAGCAGTGATCCTATTTCTATTTTGTCTCTTTCAGTATCCGTGGAATTAGTCACTAAAAACAAAATCCTCTCCACGACTTTTTCCCTTAGATAATCGAAATTCATTTATAAGCAATGTGTTTTTATGCATTCATCAAATCTTCAATCTCTTCTGTTTCAATAGCAATATTTCCAGTGAGATCGACAGGGCCGTCTTTTGACAGAAGAATGTCGTTTTCAAGTCGAATGCCGATATTTTCTTTTTTGATGTAAATACCCGGCTCGCATGTAAACACCATGCCTTCTTCAAATTCCCGGTATTTATTGCCCAAATCATGAACGTCCAACCCCAGATGATGCGATGCGCCGTGCATAAAATATTCTTTATAGAGCGGAGAATCCCGGTTTTGGTTTTTTACCTTTTCGGAATCAAGCAAGCCCAGACCGATCAACTCGTTTTCCATGATATGTCCAACCTCTTTATGGTATTCTTCAAGGGTATTTCCCGGTTTGAGCATTTGAATGGCTGCCTTTTGGACACGTAACACCGTATGGTAAACTTCTTTTTGCCGCTCGGCAAATTTACCGTTTACCGGGACCGTACGCGTTACGTCTGATGCATAGTTGGCATATTCCGCACCGAAATCCATAAGCAATAGATCGCCATCTTTGCACTGCCGGTTGTTTTGGATATAATGCAGAATGCAGGTATTAGGGCCTGAAGCAATAATCGATGTATAGGCCGGTCCCCGGGATCGATTGGCTAAAAATTCATGGTAAATTTCAGCTTCAATCTCGAATTCCCATACACCAGGGCGTATAAAGCCGAGCAACCTGCGAAATGTATTTTCAGTAATCCTGCAGGCTTGTTTAATCAGTTCTATTTCAATATCGGATTTAACGGCCCGAAGATCATGCATAATCGGAGCCAGTCTTTTGTATTTATGAAGTGGATATAATCTTTTGCACTGTTTTAGAAAACGGGCATCTCTAGTCTCCACGGTAACATCCGCCCGCAGGTGCTCGTTTGTGTTCAAGTAAATCCGGTCAGCCTCAAAAACTAGGGGTCTGAAAATTTTTTCAAACTCCCCGGTCCAGTAAACGGTTTTAACCCCGGATACAGCCGTGGCCTCTTCTTTGGAGTATTTGCGTCCTTCCCATATTATAATTTTGTCATTGGTTTCTTTAACAAACAGGATTTCTTTATGCTTTTCTTCTCCGGCATCAGGGAAAATCACCAGAATACTCTCTTCCTGATCGATCCCGCTCAAATAAAAAATATCCGTGTTTTGAATAAAGGATCTTACGCCGTCTGCGCTGGTAGGCATGATGTCATTGGAATTCAAAACAGCAATGGAATTGGGTTTGAGTTTAGCGGCAAATCTTTTTCTATTCTCAATAAAGAGTCTGTTATCAATCGGTAAATATTTCATCTGAATTTTCCTGGTATTTTTTAAAATGTTTAAAACGAGGTTTTTTTGTAACGTTATTATAGCAATAAAAACGGTTGGGTGGCAAATATAAAAATATAAACAAAACTAGTGCAAAAAAAATCAAGAATTGATAGACGGTTTCTTACTTCATTATTTATAATTTTTGCGTTTTCTATGGCAAAAAATATCTAAATTTATTGAGTGTGAAGTGCCTAAAGTGATCTAAAGTGCCTAAAGTTAAGGTATTCTGTCAATTTTATCTAAAATAAATAGCCGGAGCGTAGCGACTCCTTAACTTTAGATCACTTTTAACTTTTCCGGTTTATCCAGATTAGGAATTTATATCTGTTTAATGTGAAAAAAGAAGGGTTTTGTATGGAAGAGAAACTCATAAAAACCATGGATCTAACCAACGGTATGCATCTGAATTTCTATGATGCTTCAAGACGGCTGGCTGGAGACAGATGGTTGATATCATTGATTATTCGAATGGAGATACCGGTTGCTGAAGTATCGATTAATGACAAAGGCAAATCCATGGAAAGCGTGGATGAAATCAAAAAGGTGCTCGGAGAAAAAGTGTTGTTCGAACTAAAAAGGGAACGAATTTTTGTGGCTGACAGCGAAAAACAAACCGTATTTGAAGAAGTATATGATTTTTTTATAGATAGTGTGCTCGGTTATTTATCCAATAAAGCGTTCCCAAAGCGGTATGTGTTAAAAAAATACAGGGAAAAAGTTGAAAGGGGATCATGGTATCATTAACTCGTGTCCATCCAGAATTGGCATCTTTCGGTCCCCAGCGGCGTTCTCGCTCGTTTTCAATCCTCGAAATAGCGCGCTATGCCTGCGGTTGAAAACTCGCTCGGGCCTTGCCGGAAACCAAAATCTACCAATTCTGGATGGACACTAACTGAGGGGTGTGGGGGGGTGTCCCCACGGTATGGAAAAATCAAGGTAAAGCAAAATGTAAGGGTGAAGATATGGGGTTCAAATTCTGTCCATTTTGCGGGCGTCAATTACAGGCACGGGTTAACGGTAATAAAAAAAGATTGTACTGTGATCCGTGTGGATGGACTCATTATAGAAATCCAACGGTCGGGGTAGCGGTTGTTTTGTTAAAGAATGATGAATTGCTCCTGGTGAAGCGCAACGGATCTTATGAGGGGTTGTGGTGCATCCCCTGCGGACATGTAGAATACGATGAAGACATTCGGGTAGCGGCTAAGCGTGAGTTCAAGGAAGAAACCGGACTCGATGTTGACGTTGGGCCTGTTTTTGCGGTTCATTCTAATTTTCATGACTTGGAAAATCAAACCGTGGGGATATGGTTTTTGGGGACATGTACGGGCGGCAAACTTGAAGCCGGTTCCGATGCCAGTGAAGCTAAGTTTTTCCCCCCGGATGATTTACCGGAAGAAATGGCGTTTCCAACCGATATTCTGGTATGTGAGCAAATCAACTCTTTAATCAAACATAAAATTAAAGGTGAAAAATGAATCTTCAAAAACAAATCAAAAGTGATTTAACTATTGCCATAAAAGCAAAAGATGGAGAGAAAAAAGATACGCTTC
>JAYEFV010000482.1:0-7995 GCA_034658755.1 Thermodesulfobacteriota bacterium
AAAAAACTCTGTGGAGTATAAAATGGCTTGATTAAAAATTAGGCGTTCGGATTGCACAAACATTCAATCGTTTTAGCTAACTTTCATAGTGGTTAACTTCATAAAATTTTGGGAATTCGAACTTCGACGATCAGGGGTAAATGGTCGGAAGCAACTCTCGTCAATTCCGTTTTCGGCACCTCGATACCGATTACCTCGATACCGGGGTTAACGAAGACATGATCGATGCGGGCGAATGGAAAACGCCCGAAAAGCGTTTTTTTGGGGCAATGGTTGGACAGTTCCGCCTGCGCATCGAGAAGAAGGGTGCGTAGCCTGCGGCACACATGGGAAAAGGGGGGCACATTGAAGTCGCCACATAAAATGATCGGCCCGCGACAATCCGGATGGGATAGCCAGCCGGCGCCGAGTAATGCCTCAGTCTGAAACTTGCGTTCGTTTGGCTTCAGACCCAGGTGGGTGTTGATAAACTGGATCTCGGTTCCGCCCGCCTTGATGGCGACCCAAACTGCTCCTCTGGGTTCAAGACGCGGCTTGCCGGGCACCCCGGGCAACTTATCCGCCCTGACCTGGCGCATGGGAAAATGCGTCAGGATAGCGTTGCCATAAAGTCCTTTTCTAACTTGAATTGTTGGAAGAAAGTGGTAATCCATCTGTAGATATTGAGCGATGAGACCTGCCTGATCAACGCGATCAGTGCGTGCCCTGCCAACGTCCAGTTCCTGGAGTGCGACAACGTCCGGGCTATACTGGGCGATCACCCGTGCAATCCGCTCAGGTGAAATTTTGCCGTCCATCCCTATACAACTGTGGATGTTGTAAGTCATGATGCGAAGTGTCCGGGGGTCGGTAGCTTTCCGATAAGGTTCTGTTGAAATTTTAATTTCGGATCGGCCGAGGAGGTGGAAAGCGGCACGGCGGACATCCATGGGGCGGAGGTAATAACAGTTGCGCTCCGGAAGAAAAGTATCGCCGGGGAGCAATGCAAAGGCTTTTGTTTCCTCGGACCCCGGACCCCCATGGGCACCATTTTCAATGGGAAAGCTGTAAGGCGTACCGTGGGTTCGCCATCCGCAGATGATAAAATCCCCGGCGTCAGGATGTTGGCACAATTCGATCAAATCACGAGTGACCTCATCCAGAAAGGGATGGTCCGGACCGAAAATCTTCTCTTTTTGTTCGGGCAACACGAACTCACCTTGTTTGGTCCAAGCCCGCAGTCTGTCAGGCTCATCGGCCACCAGCACAAGTGGAACCTTTGCGGAATCCACGAGTTCTCTAGCCAGGCGATGACGTTCATCCGGAAGAATCTTAGCTGAAGAATAAACCATGCCCAGAGGACCCATTGCTGTTACGCTGATGTTCGATTTTTTCGTTTTTTCTTCAGCCCCGCGATAGACCTGGAACAACTTTTGAATTTTCCTGCCGCCGAGATGTCGAACACGTTGAGACTGGATTCCTCGAAAGTTGTAAGCCCGAACGTCACCACGGCTGCCCTCCGGGAGATCAAACACATCAGCAACGGCTTCTTGGATGGTCCTGCCATGCTGTTTTGTATAGGAAAGCGTCTCTTCCTGACCGTGGTCAGAATAAATCCATATGTCGTAATCCCGGCCACCCGAACTTTTTGCCTCACGCCATATTCGGGCGATGGCGTCATCGATCCCCTTAAGAGCCCAATGGGCAAATTTTGACGACGGGCCCCTGCGATGGGCCTGTTCATCATAACCAATCAAGTTAAGGTGGACAATGGGCAGCCCCCTGGCAATATCAATCTTTGCCCCCATCGTGATCAGTTCACGGAGCAAAATGGTTATCCCGACGCGAGTAGGGACAAATTTGAGCTCTCTGGCAAGATCGCGGCCTTCGAACACGCCGAAAACAAAATCAAAAACTGCCAGGAAAAACTCTATGACCAGCAGAACTGCGGACCTAACGAAACTGTATAGGTGCGAAAGGAACAGAAAGGTTAATGCCAAAGGGTTCGCTTTTTTCAGAATTGCTCCCCAGCCAAAAGAAGATACACAAAAGTTAGAGTTATCGGCCCCGCCGGTGTAAATGTCGCAATAAGCACTTCCATCTTTGAGAAGAGGCGCCCCTTTTTTCTCAAGTCGATGTTCAACGCTGGCGGCTGAGGATGGATCATACATCCGGAAAATTTGGCCCGAGCTTCGATCCATGAAGCTAAAAGCCGGAACCGCGCCTTTGACGCCGTAGAATAGTTCGGCCTGAACAGACGGCGTGCTGGAAGGCAAGCCGGAATAAAGAGTGTGCAGACGATACCGCTCGCTCCTCAGGAGCTTGTAAAGGAAAGGCATTTCGTCATTGTAAAGGGCGCGGCCAAATTGCGTGTGGGAGAGACCGTCGATCTGGATTAAGACAAGACCGGGGGTCGTGGCTGTTTTTTTCGACTTTGTGAGGCCAAGCAAACGAATGATCCACTCGCTACGGCTGATCCAGCGCTGCGCCTTTCGCAGAAGCACTTCGAGGCGGTAGATCATGGTTTCCTTTTGCCTTCCTGATCGGGAACATTGAATGCAGCACCGGTCGCACCTGCCACAGCCTTAAGGACGTTCCACTCGGTCTTAATCAGTCTCAGCGTGCCAGTCCATGCATTGTACTCCCCATGCTTATGAACGAATTCATTTCCCCTGATATTCTTGTAAAGGGCAAGAGCTTTATTTGCCGAGCGTTCCATGGAAAATTCTGCGGCGGTATTTTCGGCAACCTGTTTGAGTTGCTGCATTTGTTCAGAGGAAAGTGAGACAACCCACTGTAAAGCGGATGAAAATTCCTCTACTGTTTCGGAATATAAAAGCCTGCCGTTGAGTTTATCCACCACAACCTCTCGAGGTCCGGGCGCATCCAGGGCCACTACCGGAACCCCGGCTGCCATGGCTTCGGTCACAACCATGCCCTGGGTCTCGCTTTTTGAGGCAAATACGAACACGTCCATGGCGCGGTAGGCGCTCGCAAGCAAGGGGTGATCAAGAACGCCGGCGATATGTAAACGCCCGGCCATATTCTCCCTGGAGAAAATTCCCCGAATTGCCTTGGAAGATGGGCCGCCACCTACGACTAAAAAATGGGCACGGCTCTCACTTTTAAAGTATTCAATAAGGGCTTTGACCAGGAATTCGAGATTCTTTTCCAGGGCAAGCCGGCCCGCATGGCCAACTACAATGGCATCTTCGGGAATGTCCATGGCCGCCCGAAAGCCCGGACCGTTGCCACGGACAAATTTTTCGAGGTTAACCCCGGTGGGAACAACATCTATCGGGACAAAGACCCCTCTATCACCGAGCACCGAAGCGACACTTTCACTCGGGGCAAAGACCTGATCACAGAGATTGCTGTAGCTGGTCGAGAGCTTGATAACGAAACGCTTGAGGGTTTTTGAATCGCCCGGAACGTAGTGGGTATATTGTTCATACATGGTGTGGTGAGTGAAAACAAGCGGAAGCTCGTGGGTCCTGGCTATGCGAAGCGCAGTCCCACCAATCAGAAAAGGATGATGGGAGTGAACGATGTCGGGTTTAAATTTCTCGATAGCCTCTGTGAGGTATCCCGGGGTCGATAACACGACCGAAAAATCGCTGCCGTTGAAGTTCTGGATGGCCGGGATGCGGATTACGTCAACATCGCTTTCCGGCATGTTTTCATACTCCGGAGCTACGACCAGCACCCGGTGGCCGCGCTTGCGATACTCGATAGTGAAGGCTTCGACCGACCGGGCCACGCCGCCGACATGGGGTGTAAACGTATTCGTCATCATGAGAATGTTCATGGCACAGACCTCCGATTGAGTTTAATGGAATGTTGGTCCGGTTTGGCAATAACTGGATGAAACCCGGGAACGCGCACTTCGATACGAGGCATCCCGGCATGCCACGCCCCCTGCCATGAAATAATGATCCTGTCCTTTTCCGGCTCTATGGAGAGCGAAAACGTTCCAAAGGAAGTCAGTGCCGGGCCAAAGTGGAGGGTAGACCTTCCCCTGAGCCAGTGATGGGGAATCCCGGAAGCCAGGATCAGGGAATTTCCTTCTTCCCGGACAAAACAATTTCTTATCATAATTACCCATTCTGCCGCCGCCCAAACGTGCTGGCCATCACCCATGCATCCGCCTCGCGTATGGGGATGAATCGCCTCGGGCCACTGACCCGTGGCCGAGGCCAGTTCCGCAACCGAGGCCATTAGATCAAAATAACGCGGATTGCCGGCCCGAAGCAAAATCTGAGCCACATGCATGGTCAGGTAAGCGTTAATCCCGGAATGGGTCATTTCCTGAAAGAACCCCCCATCAACAAAACAATTGGCAAGGAGAAAGTCGACTGTATCAAGCAAGCGGGGATCATCCGGCGGGTAAAGTCGGAGAGGGTAGCCCGCAGCCAGGGACCCGATTGCTCCGGAATCAAGCCGCCGGTAAGGAGAGGCGGGCATCGCAGGCCGACCAAGGCACTTGGCCACTTTGCTCAAGCTGCGATCCACCGCTGCCGAGAATGTTTCCATCTCGTGAAGGAATTCCTCTTTTGCTTTATTATTTCCAATGGATTCTGCAAGATAGGCGGCGGCCCGCAAACCGGCGACCCCCCAAAAGTCGTCCCAGTAATAGTAGTCATTGGGACCAAGATGCTCGGCGCTGAAACCCGCTGGCAATAAACCCGAATGCAGAGAGTTTTGGTCGTCTGATAGGCGTTTCTTAGAGATCCAGCGGGCGCCACGACGAATGGATTTCCACCACTTACCCTTGGGCGGACGGCCGGTAAGCCGGCAAAACCAGCACATGATCCATAGGGCCTCTCCATTGGAATCCCATTCCCCGTCCTGGGAGTGAAAAAATCCAAAAGCATTCTGGCGGGCAGGAAAGCGGTCGAGTGCACGCTCAGCGCGATCAATGAAACCGGCACAAAGCAGGGCGTAAATGATAAAGGCCGCGTCACGAAACCAGAATCGTTTGTAAGTATAAGGACCCGGGTAGACATCACCGGGCGAGTTGAGAACCAGCGTTCTTAAAGCCACGTCATACAGGAACTGAAAATCTTCATCAGGAATATGGAGTTCACAGTGGTTTCTCATGATTTCATACCAGGGTGCACTTGTGAGATGTGGTTGCGATTCGCCACTATTTAGGGGGACGTTCACGGTAATTTCCCGGGGTTTATCAGGTTCGAGCTTGAAGAGTGCTGCCGCGGTGGCCATGCCCACGCCGCATTTGACCTGACTTTTCTCATCGAAATCGCGTAAATGGATATAAACATCTCCGGTGCGATAATGAGAAACTTGGTGCCGGTCGGCCGGAGCGCTAAATTCGATATTGCGACATCCGTCGATATTCCAGGTCGTCCGGCCGGGCGAGAGGACGACCTGGTGGATAAAGCTGATCCCTTCCGGATTGTATGGACGAAGCGCTACAATTGCCCAGGCATCAGTGTCCGCACAGGCTTCAAGTTTTACCTGGCAGATTGGTGTACCGGATTCTGGTTGAACATCCGCATGAGTGATTAGAGAAAGATTTTCCTGCCGTGTTTCGGTGGTGATGGCAAGAGTATTATCAATATCAAGCCGCTGATTACAAGATTTGCAACGAGAAGGGAGCAAAAAGCGGCCATCTTCAGTCATAATCCAGGCATCAAGTGACCACTCATCAAAAAAGGGGGTGACCAAACCCCGAGGATCCACGATGGGTAATTCCGAACAGTCGGGCAAACCCATGGCCGTCCAGTTGCGAAAGGTAAGATTGATGTGGGTGATGGAAAAAGCCCGCGGGACAAATGCGTTGTCCCTGGGGTCAAATTGACGCTCGATCCAGTAGGGCCATACCCAATCCAGGTTGTGCTGGATGACACGGCTGTTAATAAGGCCCCGTGCATGAAGCACCATTCCGGCACGCAACAACTCGATCGGCTCATGAACCTCTGAAGGCTGGGCAAATCGATGGACATGGGCCAGCAAGGCGATCGGGTCAAGAAACCCGTGGGCCTTGGCAACGCGGCGAACGATAAATCTCCAGGGCAACCATTTCAACCACACCATCTCTCACCTCCCATAAACCTTCAAGGCAGTTCCTCCTTCGAACGACTTTTATCCAGAGCTTTTCGTGCAATAAAAGTAATATAAACGAGCATAATAATTGTAATGATAAAGCCGATGCCACAAATTGTCCATTCTACGCCGGATCTCGAAGCAGTGCGTGAACTGATCGTTGCGAGATCGGCGGCAAGAGAGCCGATATATACGTTGGTGATTGTAAATGGTATGATTCCGAAGAAAACGCCGATGATGAAATCTCTCAGGGAGATTTGCATGAGCCCGAAAAAATAATTGGATAGCTTAAACGGGAAAAACGGTACAAGACGGGTAAGCAAAACAATCTTCCAGCCTGCGCGAACAAATTCATCGTTAACCAGCTTCAACTTTGGATGGGCAAGGACGAACCCCGTGGCTCTTTCGCCGAAAAGATGCCGGGCGATCAAAAAGGCGATCGTGGCTCCTGTCGTCGAGCCGATAAGTATATACAGCGAGCCTCTTAAAATACCAAACATAAACCCGGCGCCAAGGGTGAAGATGACCCCTGGCAAGACAAGCACGACCACTAACATGTCGATAAGGATGAACAAGAACGGCGCCCACGCGCCAAGTTTGTCAAGCCAGTCAAAAAAGCTCAATATGTAGGATTGCGCTTCAAAATAAAAAAGGGCTCCGATGGGCGCCAAGAGCAATACGATGCCGAGCACGATGCCCCACTTTAAAAATAATCCTCGGACCATGGATTTTTCATCTCTTATGTGTTCTGTAGTTCAACTTCTGTTATGGAAATGAAAGAAGTAAGCTCATCCACTATTCGGATGGAGTGTCGCATCATCAAGTCTTTCTAATGCTTCAGCGGCCATCTTTTTCCCAATTTCGATCATCTCATATGCTTTATGAAATTCATAAAAGCCACAGGCGTTACTCGGAATTTCAATGACCACGTCCGGCTGATATCCTGCCATTTTATACCGTGTAATGGCATGTTGCATGGCATCAATCGTTTTTCTGAATATTTTCGTGTAATTGAGGCCGGGTTCTCCTTTGCCGGGAAGTTTTTGTTCCAAAAAGGCATTTATTTTGCCATGCAAGAGGTGTTGTCGCTTCTTTTCTTTTTCGGGCATTATTATTTGATGTTTCATTATTATAGTCGAATTTAAGTTAACCGCAACTGTTAAATCGGTCATGTCGGATAGCGTGGGTCCTATGGGAACAGGATTGAGTATACCGCCATCGATTAATATTTTATTTTTTATTTCAACGGGAGTAAAAATCGTTGGGATGGCAATCGATGCCCTGACAGCAACACTTAAATTTCCTCTTTGCAGCCACACTTCTTTTTGAGTTGTCAAATCAGTAGCCACAGCAGTGAAGGCAATGGGCAAATCCTCAATATTATTTTCACCAATCATCTCCTCCATGATGCTGAAGACTCTGTCGCCTTTGATAAAACCTATTTTGCCGATTGTGAAATCCAGCAGTTTCAATACATTCAGAACGTCAAGAGTTAAAACCCACTCCTTATAAGCATCAAGTTTTCCACAGGCATAAAGTCCGCCGATCAATGCCCCCATGGAAGATCCGGCTATGGATTGAATTTCATAACCATAATCTTCCAACACCTCAATTACACCAATATGGGCGTATCCTCGAGCGCCTCCGCTTCCGAGGACCAACGATATGCTTTTCATAATAAAACTCCGGTGGTTTTCTAAGATTGCCAAGGCTATTTGGTTTCAGGTTATAGGTGTCAGGTGTCAGGTTTCCGGAGGCATGCAGCCCGATCCTTTAAACACGGACCGGACTGCAACTTTAAAAGTATACCAATGTTATTCCTTCTTGTCTTTCTTTAAAGCATGCTTTGCCCCTTTCCACATACCCGTAATGGCCCCCCTGGCCACATCCACAGACCTTTTCCCGAGTTCTTTGGTCTCTTTAGCCATGACATGGGCTGCTTTGCTTGCA
>JAYEFV010000483.1:0-1879 GCA_034658755.1 Thermodesulfobacteriota bacterium
AAATGACGGCCCCACAGACGCAGCAGGCGCCCTGGTTGATCCTTTCACGGTAACACGAGGAAAAGATGCGGGGATGGAGGCCACCGAGTTTCTGTACAGAAACGATGCGTATCACTTCTTTGAAAAGACCGAAGATCTTCTCATGACCGGCCCTACGAATACGAATGTAATGGATGTCAGGCTTGTGTTGGTGGGCTGAATAAGGCTTAGCCTCAATTGGCCTCCGGCCAGTATTCCATTCCGATGGCACAAAGAGGTTGCCATTAAAAGACTATTGATTTCATATAGTTGTAGAAATTCCGAAACGTTTAATTATTGGAGGTGTAAGATGCATCGGATAAGGTGTTCTGCCAGGTATGTAAGTATTTTTGTAACATTGACCATGGTGTTTATGACCATGCCTCTTCAAACGGTTTGTGCAGCAATGGTCGGCACCGAAACTGTGCTTGCAATTACACGGCCACAAAATGTACGCGAAAATCTTATCAGGTTTCTTGAACGTAGGGATGTACAGGCGGAAATGACAGCCCAGGGTATTAGTTCGCTCGAAGCCAAAGCCCGTGTTGGCAGTCTTTCTGATGCCGAGGTCGTGCGAATTGCAGAAAAGATGAATCAGCTTCCTGCCGGCGGGGATGGGCTCGGCCTTTTGGTAGGTGCCGCTTTGATCGTCTTTTTGGTACTGCTTTTTACAGATATTGCGGGTTATACCAACGTCTTCCCATTTGTTAAACACCAAAACTAAAAATAATATGGCAATCCGCCGTATAATCCTGATTTTGTGTAGCGGTTTGTTGCTGACATGTCTGACCGGCTGTGCCGGCCTTAAAAAATGGGAAATGCTGCAAAAAGCGGGTAAGTTGCCACCCAGCTTTGAGCTTAAGACGGTACCGTTTTTTCCCCAAAAGGCATATCAATGCGGGCCTGCGTCCCTTGCAATGTCACTTAACTGGAGCGGGGTGCCTGTTTCCCCTGAAGACCTGACAGATGAAGTCTTTACCCCCGCACGAAAAGGAAGCCTGCAAACAGCACTTATAAGTACCGCCCGCCGTCATGGTAGAATCGCTTATATATCGACCGGAATGGACGTTATATTTTCGGAAGTAATTGCCGGTCATCCGGTAATCATTTTGCAAAACCTCGGGTTTTCCTGGTATCCTGTCTGGCACTATTCAGTTGTTGTTGGTTATGATTTACCCAAAAAAATTGTTATTCTTCGCTCCGGTGCCACCGCGCGCAAAATCATGCCTTCCCGAGTTTTTGTGAACACCTGGGCTCGCAGCAATTACTGGGGGCTTTTAATTCTACGACCGGATCAACTTCCTGCCATGGCCAAAAAGAACCTATTTCTGGAAGCGGTTCTGGGACTTGAAAGGGCCCGCCAGTTTCGTGCCGCAATCCATGGATATAAAACAGCGCTGACTCGCTGGCCACAAAACCTGACCGCCATGATGGGTATTGGCAATTGCCATTATGCGCTCGAAGAATTAAAAGATGCCGAGTCGACCTTCAGAGAAACCATACGGTTACATCCCAAGGAAGGTACAGCGTTAAATAATCTGGCACAAATTCTTTTTGAGCAGGGACGAAAGCACGAAGCGTTGGAAGTTATTAAAAAGGCGGTCTCTCTTGGCGGTCCGTTAAGCGATGTTTATCAAAAGACCCTTAAAGAAATTCAAGCAGGGTCACCGTGAAAAGCTAACTTCTCCACAATTTCTGCTGTAATAAATGATGATGCATTGGTAAAAAGTCGAGAAACACCCTTTTTTGTCATTCCGTCCCGGATCAGGGTCCGGGATGACGGCCAAGCCGGAATCCAGTAAATTCAATGGCTTCTGGATGCCGGATCAAGTCCGGCATGACGGTTTTAGGACTTTTTACG
>JAYEFV010000484.1:0-7916 GCA_034658755.1 Thermodesulfobacteriota bacterium
CTTTTTAGATAGAGTCAAAAACTCTGTTAGCATTCTTTTTTTATTAAAAAATTGAAAGTATCTATTAAATCTTCAATCAAAAGTATTCAATTACTTATGACATACGAAACAGGCGCCTTTTTCCGTCTGAACACTACTCCCCTTTTTGGAAGCTGATGTGCCCGGAGAGACCACGTCAACAAGATGGTCGATCAGCCGGTTTGTGGGAGTTTTAGTCCCCGTTCTTTCGATATTGGCGGTGTTTTTACGATGGCATTCAGAACAATCGTCCATTTTCATCCGGTCCCAGGTATTCTTTTTGAAACCGCCGATGCTTTTTCCCCAGATATCACGGCTGTAACCGGTAATCCGGTTTTCTTCATAAATTTTTAAGCTTTCTGATTCCCCAATATGGCCGTGACAGGTAACACAGTCCATTTTTGCAACTTTGACATGGGCGACATGGGAAAAGAATACACAATCAGGTTGCCGTGAGTATATCAACCACGGAACCTCTCTTCCTTTAGAGACATACTCCTCAACGAATTTGATCTCATCCGGACTAACGCCCTGGATCTCTTCGTGGCAGTCAATGCATTGGTCAAGTTTTGGAACTCCGGAATAGGTGCCGTCCTCTCGAAAGAAATGACAACTTTCACACCCGTCTTCAACTTCAGCCACATGCAGTACATGGTTAAAATCGATCGGTTGTTTTTTCTTCGAGTAAAGAAGCTTGGGGAAAATAATCCATCCCAAAATAAGACTTGCAAACAGTCCGATAATAAAAAACAGGATAACCGGCCCCGCAAATCCCTTATCCTGTTCTTTTGTATTTATGTCCGGGGACGATGTTGCACCACCCTCGCCGCCGGCATCTTCCGCAATCTCTTTAGCATTATCATCCAAAGCACTCATAAGATCTCCGTTATTAAAATGAACTTTTATTCCTGAATGGGGAAATAACTTGCGGCTTTGTATCTGCAAATCTATTTTTTGTCAAGGAAAAATCATTCTCCTATTGCTCAATAAATATGCAAATAGTCGGTTATGACACCCCATAAAGCAAAAGATCAAAATGAAGAAACATGCATATGGAAGGGATAGAAACTAAGAATGGAAACTAAGAATGGAAACGACGGTACAAGATCACATATTTTCAGCCACTGAAACCGTCCTGTCGCCGAGAATATTAACATAACTTCCCATTTCATTATCGTACCAGCCGTATATTACAGCCTGTGTTATCGGTATTCTGATCGTTACATCTTTTAATAAATCTAAAATTTCTTTTTCCAATCCCGGTATTTTTTCCAGGTTAACTGTCTGATCGGCGGTACGGGTGTGGGTTTCATGGCCCTCAATAACGGCGGCAGCCCTCGGCAATCCAATGATATCCCCTGAAACATTCTGCTTTTCAGAATAGTTGAGATAACCATAAGGATCATGGAATGCCGCCTGCCGGTATATATCATTGATCAACTCCCTGCTTATCGGTTCACCGGACAACTCCTCCTGTAGATTCAACACCAGTATAATCAGAGAACCTGTGGATATTGGAACTCTTACAGATTCCGCAATAAATCCGATCTCTTCCATTTCCGGAATGACAAGTCTAAGGGCATTGGCAGCACCTGTGGTTGTGAGGATAATGTTGTTCATAATGCTCCTGTTTTTCCTCAAATCGGCGGCTCCGGCTTTTGGAAGCCTGTCCAATACTTGCTGTGATCCGGTGACGGCATGCACCGTTGCCATGGAAGCGGAAAGTATTTTCTTAGGGCCCAAAGAATTGATAAGGGGTTTTATCATATGAGCCAGACAGGTGGTGGTGCAGGATGCATTGGAAATAATTTTATGGCGCCTGGGATCATAGACATTGTCATTGATACCCATGACCGTGGTTACCGCATTGTCCGGCATGGGTATGCCTTTGTCTTTTATCTTAAAGGGCGCAGAGACAATCACTTTTTCGGCTCCTGCTTCAAGATGGCCGCGCGCAGCCCCTTTTGGATGATCCGGAGGAAGGGTCGGGTCAAGAAATTGACCGGTAGTATCGACAACAAGTTTTACGCCATATTCTCTCCAGTTTATTTCAGCCGGATTCCTAAATGACCTTAAAAAACGAACCCTGACACCGTCAATATTCATGGATCCGCTTTTTTCATCCAGAGCACTGATGAGCGGCTCTGCTTTTTGGCCATACAAAAACCCACAGAGCAAACCATAGGTTGAATCTCTTTCCGCATAATGGGCAATATCTTCCAGCGTTGTTCCTGATTCACGTCCTATATTGACTATAATTTCACTAAAATATTTTCGTGCCACATGGTGCCAGACAGAAAGCTTGCCGATTCTGCCAAATCCGTTTATACCGAGTTTTATTCCGCTATTAGTTTCGGTTTTCATGCCCATACCCCCATTCCTATATTGATAATTTTCGATTGAAAATCGAAGATTAATGAATTTGTAGGAAGTCGGAAAAGCGACCGTTTACCAAGCCGTCAATATTCTAATCGTCAATCTTCAATAGTCAATCTTCAATTCTTTACGCTTCTTTTACCTTTATAAAGTCTTGATAAACCGACCCTTCACGGCCGTCAATACTGATATGGTCCCCGGATTTAAGAACCACTTTGTTAAATTTACAACTTTTTTCCTTTTCCTTGCAGATAAGATTGCCACATCCCACGATACATGTTTTGCCAAGCCGGTAGGCCACAACAGCAGCATGGGATGTTACTCCACCCCGGCCCGTAAGAAGGCCGTCCGCCGCATATATTTCCCTGATGTCATCAGGAACGGTATCATTCCTGACAAGAACTAAATATGTTTCAGGTTCTATGGTTCTCCATTGATCGATTTCTTTCAGGCTGAAAACTATCCGTCCGCTCATTGCTCCGCCGCTGACCCCAATGCCATGTCCTAATAATTTATCCTCCGTAATATCTCCAAGGTCAAAGGCTAAAACTTTCTTTCTTTCTCGAATGCCCATATCACGGCACTGCAGCAGGTACAAATCTTCAATACCGGGACTTTCAAAAGTGAATTCCATTTCCTGAGGGCTCCATCCCTCCATGTAAATCAACTTATTTGACCATTCTTTTAACGCTTTATAAATTTCAGGGAAATGGGTTTCAAGGGTTATATCGGTTTCTCTCATTTCGATATCCTGCTGTGTAATCGATATCGGCAGGGTATTCACAAGACCAGAAGCCACATCCTCGCCCTGATTTCCGATAGTAAAATCACCCCACAGCCTCAAGCTGTCCTCCGACCATCTGGGATTGTGAGTAAAAATGATACCGGCGCCCGATTGTCTGGAAATGTTTCCATAAACCATTTCTTGAACCGTAGCGGCCGTGCCCCAGTCATCGGATATCCCTATGATCTTACGGTAGGCTCTTGCTTTGGAAGACTCCCAGGAACCGAAAACCTTTTTAATGGTTACGTAAAGCTGTTCAAAAGGATCATCAATAACATCAATCCCTGAATTCTTTATCATACTCTTATAGGTCATTGCCACTTTCCGCATCTGCATACCGGCAAATTCTCTTTTAAACCCGATACCAGTCCTTCGCTTCATTTCGCTGATAATTGCATCAAAATCATCCCTTTCCAGGCCAAAAGCCATGCCGTAACATTGCAGAAACCGTCGATAGCTATCCCAGGCAAACCAGGCATTACCGGTACGCTCTGCAATGCCGGCTGCAATTTCTTCATTCATCCCAACATCAAGAAACGTATCCATCATTCCGGGTTGTGAAATGGATGATCCGCTTCTAATGGAAAAGAGAAGGGGATTTTTTGAGTTGCCAAAGGTTTTGCCGGTCACCTTTTCAAGATCAGCGATATGCTTCTCCAATTGTTCCCTGAAATTCTGCTCTGCCGGCGGATAATTGTCTATGATCTCTCTACATCGGAATGCTTCAGTTGTAATAATGAAACCCGGGGGTACCGACAGGCCTAAATTTTTCAGCCTGACCAGGCTCAACCCTTTATTACCCAGATAAATAATGCCGGAAACCCGTTTAGAAACGCTGTTGATAGACGTCATCGCCTTTTCAGGATCATAAAGGAGAAGTTGATGGAGTCGATTCTTCGGCAGTTTATTCGATTGCTGAAAAAGGGTGTTTAAGATTCGGCTTAAAAACAGATCCAATTGCTGGAGACCCAATGAAAAGGCTATCCGCTCCCGGAAAAAAATTTCCGAGATCCTGTGTTTCAGCTTTTCATGGTCAAGCGTACCGCTCTGTGGGAGGTATTTCGACAGAATCTGATCAAAAGATATATGAGATAAAATCCTTGCAAGATTTTCTCCATGAATATTATTAAAATAGTCATTGATGATATTTCTTACCGCCTGGGCGAATCCCTTAAAAATATCAAGGTACTGGGTAAAAGTGAAGCCACTGGCTTCCAGTGAATGGGCCAACATGTCAAGCTGACTTTCAATTTCAACCGATGGGATTCCATCGAGCTGTAATGCTTTGAAAACCAAGTTTAATCGGTCGTAAATCTGAAAAAAGGTGGCTTTTGTTATCAGGCTGAGATCAATATTTTCGACAAGTTCTTCAAAAAGAACATTGACCAGAGATTCTATTCGAAATGTAAGTCCCAGGGCGTCAAATTTCATTTCTTTGTAACTTCCGTACATGGAAGGGATATCTATGGTAATATGTCTTTTTTTATAAATGTCTTCCTTGATTTCATATGTCTGATCTGAAAGAATCATATTTTTTAATTCTTCCAGATAATCGAGCAGTCCATAAATCTTTTTATTTAAATCAGACTCTTTGAGGGCATCATTCAGTCTGTTCAAATCGGGAAAGGCTTCTGACCTGAGCTGGGCAAGATAATTATCCATTTCGATAAAATCGAGGTTGTATTTCTGGTTCAAAAGCTTGTAAAAGTTTATGGCAAGTTCCACCCTCCTGGAATCTTGCTCTGATACGCCGGATACTCCTTGGACAAGACCTCCTATTTCATCTTCTTTAAGTGTGACAAGGCCCTCGGGTATAGAAACTCCGTTTTTCTTCAAATGTAATATTACCCTGTGAACCCCATCGATATATGGCCCCTGGGTATCGATTTCCTGGTAAATATCTGGTGGAACTAAAAGCTCTAAAGGGTCTTTTTCTTTTGTTTCCCAAAAATTAAAAGTTTCCTCCATAAGATCGATGATTCGGTTACTGCTTTCCACATGGCTCTGCTTGCGCAAAAAATGTATAAGCGGATCTTTTCGACGGCATATTTCATCAATTTCCGTAGAAATATCCCTGAGCTTTCCTTCTGCACCGATATCGTTAAAGTACACGGGAAAAAGTCTGCAAAGCTGCTTGCCCAGGTTATAGACAGGGCCGATGCCGCTGTTTAATAACCGGGTAATATCCCGGGGAAAAAGGTCTATATCTTTAATAAATACCCCGCAGAGGGAAAGATGGATGATAAGGTATGAAACAAGCCGGGTTGACCAAATGGGATTCAGCTCAATCAGCTCAAGCCATGTCCTTATGTTTAAAATGTGGGCGGTATTAAACTCTATTTGCCAGTCGTTTCCCACACCTTTGATCATAGGTGACTGAAAGCCTAAATCGATTACGTAATCGATAAAAAACGCGACAAGGTCGCTGTCATCCGTTTTATAAACCCCTTTCCCCATGTTCAAAATACAGTTCAATGCGGTTGCAGGGTATTTACCGGCTCTGGTTTGTAATATGGAAAAGGTTTTATGAATCAGGCTTCCGATATTCAGATTGCTCTCATGAGCAATGAGCCAGCTCAATGTTCTGTTGATATCCCGTAACGCCTCCTCATGAATCATCGACAGTCCGGAAATATTCATTATATGGAAAAGAAAAATAAGCTTCCACCGATATCCCCGAACGGTTTTAGCGCTTTCATTCAAAAGACTCTGAGGAATTTTCCGGTACGTTTCTACAAACTGATCGTAACCAGGAAGCATTAATAGTCTTTTCAGAACATCTTCGGATTCAATGTTTTTGGACTGAGCGATCTTTTTAAGTCTGCTTTTATACTGGTTGATCTGTTTGTGGGATATAATGAGAAAAAATTTCTTTAAATTTTCCCGGTTATCAATTTTATCAGCCTCTTGTTCAAACCAGGTCCAAGGGTCTTTTTCGGTTAGCCAGTAACTTAAGATGCGATCAGAATATTTTATGAGAAGCAGATTGACGGCATTACAACCCTCTGCAATTTCAGATGAATAATTTAAAAGCGCATCCGCCAGTTTCCTTATCTGATAGAAACTTTTAACAAACAAAAAGAAATCATCCCCATCATACGCTCTAATACGATTAAATGAGTCATCGATCAGCGGCTTGAATCTTTTAAAGTCGGAGCCGGATTCCTTTATAATCTTTTGAATAAAAAGGAGAAAGTTGTCCACAGCATCAGCCCTGACGTCCATATCGCTTTTTGATTCAATTGCGCGTATAAAAATATCCAATAAAAGTTCTGTGGCTTCAGGTCCCTTTGGGTGGCTCTTTAAAAGATGAAAATAATCGAGGGAATAAACTCTCGCTTCATGCACAATAAACTGCCAGTTTTTATAAGGATGCGAGAGTTCTTTCAGCAGGGTATTCAATCCTTCCAGGATGCCGTAATATTTAGACATCACCTCTTGCAGAATTGAATATTTTTCATCGATGGTGACATCGACATGGTAGTCTGCGATATTAACCTCAAGTGCTTTTGACTGTATCATCAAAATCCCCTAATAATTAAAGATCGTTGATTGAAGATTGAATAACCGGAGAATTCACCTTAAATAATCGTCAACCTCCAATTTTGAAGGTTACCAGATTCAGTGTTTTTTTTCAAGAGAACAAGTTATACAATCGCTTCGCGATTCTATATAACGCGACTTCGCCGCTCTAAAAAAGGAAATTCCTATAGTATCAAGTTAGTTCGCTTCGCTTACAATTGGCCTCCGGCCCAGAGGGCCTACGCCCCGGAGGGAATGATGGAATATTGGAACACTGGAATATTGACGGTCTCGTAAAAAGTCAGGAATTCGCTTTTGTCGTCATTCCGGCGAAAGCCGGAATCCAGTAAATTCAATTACTTCTGGATGCCGGATCAAGTCCGGCATGACGGTTTTGGGACTTTTTACGAGTTCATTAAATTTAATGGTAGGCGGTACTGGATTTGAACCAGTGACTTCTACCGTGTGAAGGTAGCACTCTCCCGCTGAGTTAACCGCCCATAATTATTGGCTATCAACTTTCTCCTTTAACTCTTTGCCGACCTTGAAGAAAGGTAGTTTTTTGGAAGATACATTAATTTGTTCGCCGGTTTTAGGATTTCGGCCGACATACGGCTTATAAATGTTAACAGTAAAACTGCCAAATCCCCTGATTTCAACTCGTTCACCTTTTACAAGGGTTTCCGTTATTTTATCAAAAAAGGTATCAACTACTTCCGCGGCATCTTTTTTGCTGAGAGCTGCTTTATTTTTTAGTTTATTAACCAAGTCTGATCTGTTCATGTAATTTCCTTGAGAATTTGAGACCTTTGCAAAACGCCCCCTTTTGCCCAATTCCTGCGCCTGCCCCGTGGAATGCGTAGCCTATTCCTCTGGGGTCAGGCTCAAATTTTAATCCTCAAAATACTCAATGTATTCCTGCCTGCCCCGTAGGTCCGGCAGATCGTACTGGGGTGGTTAAATTTTTCGCCTTTCTTGGTCTTGAACAAAATTGAACATTTTTCAAAGGTCTCAACTTTGAAGTTTGCAACCCCCTGTTTTTACTGCATGTTAATTTGAATAAAGCGAATAATTCAAAGATCTCAAATTTTCGCTTTCCCCTCCGGGGCGTAGGCCCCACGGGCCGGAGGCTTGGCCTTGAATCCCGGCAAAGGCGGGAAACATTTTTCGAAGGTCTCTTGTTTTTAATGAAAAGCAAAAATGTGTTATAATGAAT
>JAYEFV010000485.1:0-7899 GCA_034658755.1 Thermodesulfobacteriota bacterium
TTTCAATTATTGATGCTGATAATACCCTTGTAAGATTTTTTATACCGCCTGAAGCGCGGTGGCCGGTTGTCAGCGGGCGAGAACAGTTTGACTGGCCCGAAGGCTGCCGCCCGAAAACTCTTGGAGAACAGCTTACTTCAACTGTAAGGGCAATTGTTAAAAAGAATCCTGATCTTGGCGGTGTGATCGATATTGTTGACTATAACGAGACCCGGAACAATGAGCGCGAAATCAGCGATTCTGCTCTTTCCGGTGTCATTGAGGCCATTTCCGATCCCCGTTACAGGATCGGTCTGTATGATGTGCAGCCTGATTTTTTAGGACGGGCCTATGAATATCTTTTAAGAAAATTTGCGGAAGGCCAAGGCCAGAGTGCGGGAGAGTTTTTTACACCCACTGAAGTCGGCTGGATCATGGCATATATTATGAGGCCCGGACAGGGTGAAGGAATATATGACTATGCATGCGGATCAGCCGGGCTTTTAATAAAATGCGAGCTGGCCCTCCAGGAGCGTGAGACTAAAGTGCAGCGCCCTCTGAAGCTTCACGGGCAGGAACTGACAGGTTCAAGCTATGCCATAGCAAGAATGAATATGGTAATTCATGACATGACGGGAGAGATTTTACGTGGAAACTCCATGGTAAACCCAAAATTCAGGGAATCGGATTCAAGCCTGAAAAAGTTTGATATCGTTGTTGCAAATCCCATGTGGAACCAGCCCTTTGACACAAGTGTTTATGAAAATGACCCTTTTGACCGGTTTGAATCACAGGGTGGTGTCACGACCAGCAAGGGAGACTGGGCATGGCTTCAGCATACAGTTGCATCGATTAATCAGGCCGGAAGAGCTGCGGTTGTTATCGACACGGGAGCCGTAACTCGCGGAAGCGGAAGCAGCACACAAGACAAGGAAAAGAAGATACGCAAATGGTTTGTGGATAATGACATGATTGAAGGGGTTATTCTTCTTCCGGACAACCTTTTTTATAATACCACCGCAGCAGGGATAATCATTGTATTCAATAAAAACAAACCACCAGCAAAAAAAGGGAAAATTGTTCTTGTTAATGCAAGCCAGGAATTCAAGAAAGGAAAACCCAAAAACTATATCCCGGAAGAAAGCATCCGGACGATCGCAAATGCATTTATAAAAGGCGCGGATGTAGAGCGTTTTGTAAAGGTTATTAAGACTAAAGAAGCAAAAGAAAATGATTACAATCTGTCGCCGTCAAGATATGTGGATACCAGCGAAAAAGAAACATACAGGCCCGTACCTGAGATTCTCAAAGAACTTGACGGGCTTGAGAAAAAGGGGGTTAAAATTGATAAGGACCTAATGTCCGTATTTAAAACGCTTGGAATAAAGCAATGAGCATCAATAACGGGAGTATTACCATTTTGTTGAAAATATGATGATATACAGCAATTGTCATTCTCGCGGAAGCGGGAATCCAGAATTGACAACTTGGAATTACGATGGAAAAACAATTTTATGTCTACATATTGGCGAGCAAGCGGAATGGAACGCTTTATCTGGGTGTTACTTCTGATATTGTTAAAAGAGTATGGGAACACAAAAACGGTTTGGTTGAAGGTTTTACAAAGAAATATGGGGTTAAATATCTCGTTTATTACGAAATCCATGAGGATTCTCAAAATGCTATCAAAAGGGAAAAGCAGCTCAAAAAATGGAGAAGATCATGGAAATTAGAATTGATAGAACAGAAAAATTCCGAATGGCGGGACTTGTATGTAGATATATGCCAATAGACTGGATTCCCGCGTTCGCGGGAATGACGGTCATCTTTGTGACATTACATAGATGACATGGCACTAGGTCGAAAACTCGTGATTCAATGTTGCGACGGATAAAAGAAAATCCATCGATCACAAGGAAGGAACTGGCGAGCCTTCTTAATTTGACAGTAAAAGGCATTGATTGGAAAATAAAACAATTAAAAGACTCCGGAATATTGCGAAGAATTGGTCCTGACAAAGGCGGGCATTGGGAGGTTGTTGAATGATGTTGCCTCAGTTATGGGAGAGCCGTTCAATTGAATCTGTGTATGATTTCACAAAAAAACCGAGGGGAATCGTATATTCTGAATATGAACAGGTTCCATTTATACCAATGGAAATGGTGCCAATAGACCGGCCATACATAAACGATAATAACATTAGAAATGGCAGGGATATCAGAAGCGGAAATTATTTTGAAAAAGGAGATGTGCTTCTTGCAAAGATAACGCCTTCTTTTGAAAACGGCAAACAGGGTATTGCAAAGGATATCCCTGGATTATTTGGAGTCGCTTCAACTGAATTAATTCCAATTAGAGAAAAAAGTGGGATTAGCAGTAAGTATTTTCTGTTTTATTATCTTCTTGAAAAAGAAGTTCGGAAACAGATTACTCAAAAAATGGAAGGTACCACAGGACGACAGCGAATTCCAATTTCTGTGTTAAAAAAATGGATGATCCCTTTTCCTCCATTAAAAGAGCAGGAAAAAATTGCAGCAGTACTTTTTAAAATTCAGCAGGCAATTGAAGTGCAGGATTCCATTATCGAGGCAGCGCAGGAACTGAAAAAATCAACCATGGAGCATGTATTTACCCATGGCTTGCGGGGAGAGAAAACAAAGGAAACGAAAATTGGGAGGATACCGGAGAGTTGGGAAACTGAGCATCTTGGCCAAAAAGCATTGATTACTGCCGGTGGGACACCATCACGAAATATTTCTGCATATTGGAAAAATGCTACAATACCTTGGGTTAAAACGTCAGAAATAAATTATAAATTAATAACCTCAACAGAGGAGCATATCACAGAAGAAGGCCTAAACAATAGTGTCGCACAAATATTACCTGTTGGTACTATTTTAATGGCAATGTATGGGCAAGGTGTTACTCGCGGTAAAGTTGCATTACTTGGAATTGAAGCTACCACGAATCAGGCTTGTGCCGCTATTCAACCCTATAAAGATATTAATTCAGATTTTATTTATTATTATTTGACTAAATCATATGAAAAACTTCGATCTTTAGGTCATGGGGCACAACAACCAAACCTTAATAAACAAATAATACAATCTTTTACGATTGCACTACCCAAAAAAGATGAGCAAAAAGAAATAGCAGATATTCTTCAAGCTGTAGATAAAAAAAATAAACTTCATACATCAAAAACAATTATGCTGCAAGACCTGTTTAAAACCATGTTAAACAAACTAATGACAGGAGACATAAGGGTTAAAGATTTGGATATCGATACTTCATGTGTGCTGGAAATGAAAAATAAAAGATAAAGCATTGAAAATTTCGCACTAAAGAAAAGACAGAACGAAGAAGTTTTGGGAGAAAAACGGCATGTCAAAATACTACACAGTAGAAAAAACAGAAGAACTTGAATTGCTGATTCAGCAGATAGATAATCTGCGGATCAGGATTGATGAAAATAAGCCTTTGCGGCCGGAACGCTGGAAAACGGTTATGGAAAAGCTTAAGATGGAATGGACTTATGACTCTAATGCAATTGAGGGCAGTACATTGACATTAGGTGAAACTATCTTTTTTTTGAAAGAAGGGTTGACCGTGGAAGGAAAACCTTTAAAAGATTTCCTGGATGCCCGCAATCATGCCGATGCGATTGATTTTATGTATGAGGCAATCCACAATGAGCGTTCGATTACAGAAGGACTCATTAAAGAGATCAATGCCTTGCTGTTGAAAGGAATTGAGTATACTGTTGCGGTTGATCTCACAGGCAAAAAAACAAAAAAGAAAGCCACCCCCGGACAGTATAAAAAAACTCCCAACACGGTTATTCAGCTTGACGGCACAATTTATGAGTATACTGACCCCTTGCACGTAGCGACCGAAATGGAAGAAATGATTTCGTGGATAGATAAGAATATTGACAGAGAGCATGGCCTGATTACTGGTACGGTTGCCCATTATAATCTGGTAAGGATTCATCCGTTTGATGACGGTAACGGCCGGGGAGCCCGGCTGTTTATGAATCTGATTTTCATAAAGAAAGGGCTGCCCTCGGCGATTATTAGAAACGAAAAGCGCAGGCTGTATCTTGAGACGCTTGCCGGAGCGGATCAAGGTAATTTGGAACCATTTGCACGTTTTGTGGGTGAGTCGCTTGTGAGCACGCAGAAAGTGATTGTTGAGGCGTTATAAAATTGATGAATTCGTAAAAAGTCGTCACTCCGGTGAAAACCGGAGTCCAGATGGTCTGCAACTGTTTAAAAAGACTGGATTCCGGCTTGGCCGTCATCCCGGACCCCGATCCGGGACGGAATGACGGAAAACGGTATTTTGGGACTTTTTACGAAACCGTCAAAATTACAAAAAAAAGATAAGGATTTGTTGAAAGGATCATAACCATGCCGGTAAACCTTGGAACTGAAACACCGACGGTTCAGGACCCGATGGTTAAATACGCGGGTGAGATCAAGTGGAAAATTGTGTCCCGGGAGGATGCGCTTACCTTGAGAAAAGGGGAGAGCGGAACTCTGTTTTACCGAATTCTTGAAGACAGGCTGATTAAACTCAACAAGGGGCTGGTTCTTCGGAAAAATGTCGGTGAAATAATCAGTAATATTGAGGCTGTTAAGAATAATATCCAGGGGAATGCGGAAATTCTTTCATGGATGCGCGGGGAAAAGAGCATCTTTGATGGAAAGGAAAAGCGCAAACGCAATGTGACGGTAATCGACTTTGACAGACCGAAACGCAACCTTTTTCAGGTTACAGACGAATGGCAGTATAAGAACGGCAGAGAAAAAAACCGGGCTGATATTATGTTTCTGATAAACGGGATACCGGTTGCCATTGTGGAAACAAAGAGCGCGAGAAAACCCGACGGCATTAAGGAAGGCCTGGTCCAGATTCGGAGATACCACAGGGAAACGCCGGAAATGCTGACTGCGCCGCAGGTGTTTGATATCACGCACCTGATCGATTTTTATTACGGATCAACATGGAACCTGGACCGGAAGAATCTTTTCAACTGGAAAGATGAAGTAAAGGGAAATTTTGAGAAGAAAGTCAAACATTTTTTTGATCAAAAGCGGTTTTTGAAAATGCTTAAACAATGGATTCTGTTTTATGTAAAAGATGACGAACTTCAAAAAACAATCCTGCGCCAGCACCAGACCAGAGCCATTGAAAAGGTCGTTGAAAGATGCGCAGACAGTGAAAAAAAGACCGGCCTGATATGGCATACACAAGGGTCGGGCAAGACGTTTACCATGATTACCGCTACGCGGCAGATACTTGAAAATAAGGAGATTTTCAGCAAGGCAACGGTCATTCTCATGATTGACAGAAACGAACTTGAGGGCCAGCTTTCCGGCTGGGTTGACCGTATTTTAGGGGAACTGCAAACACTTGACATCAAAATTGAAGCGGCTACAAGTAAAAGAAGGCTTCGCGAGCTTCTAAAATCCGATTTCAGGGGCCTGATAATTTCCATGATACATAAGTTTGACAAGATTCCCAAAAACATCTGCTCAAGGGATAATGTTTTCGTTATGGCGGATGAAGCGCACCGGTCATTCGGCAAGGATCTCGGCAATTACCTTCTTGCCGCTTTGCCTGATGCCACAATGATAGGATTTACCGGCACACCCATAGATAAAACAGCCTATGGAAAAGGCACGTTCAAGATATTCGGAAAAGAAGATGACAAAGGTTATCTGGATAAATATTCAATCAAAGAGTCAATAGAAGACGGGACAACCCTTGCTCTGAATTATGCACTGGCATCAAATGATATGAGGGTTCCCGAAGAAGACCTTGAAAAGGAATTCTTAAGCCTTGTTGAGGCGGAAGGCGTCAGTGAAATAGATGAGCTTAACAAAATTCTTGATAAGGCGGTAAACCTCAAGTCATTTTTAAAATCAGATGATCGTATTGAAAAAGTGAGTAGATTTGTTGCCGAGCATTTTAAGGAAAATGTCGAACCGTTGGGATATAAAGCGTTTCTGGTGGGTGTTGACCGCGAGGCATGCGCGCTTTACAAGCAAGCTCTTGACAAACTTCTGCCGGCCGAATATTCCACAGCGGTTTATACTGCCGCACAGAATGACAGTGAAAAATTTCCTCTGGTTTACAAATACCAGGTAAAGCCTGAAGATGAAAAAAAAGAGAGAAAGCTTTTTCCAAAGCCGGGTGCAATGCCTAAGATTTTTATTGTAACAGACAAGCTTCTTACCGGATTTGACGCGCCGGTTCTTTACTGCATGTATTTAGACAAACCCATGCGTGATCATATACTGCTTCAGGCCATAGCGCGTGTTAACCGGCCATATGAAGAAAACGGAATAAAGAAACGATGCGGACTTGTCATAGATTTTGTCGGAATATTTGAAAAACTGGAAAAAGCCCTGGCATTTGATTCGGATGTTGTCAGCGGTGTTATTAAAAATATTGATATGCTAATGAAGAACTTTATAAAACTTATGAACGGAAAGGCAAAAGCATATCTTGCATTTACGCGCGGCAGGATTGATGACAAGGCAGTTGAAGCGGCAATTGATGCATTTGCAGATCAGGAAAAAAGAGAAAAGTTTTATGGGTTGTTCAAGGAACTGGAAATGCTTTATGAAATTCTGTCTCCATCTCCTGACCTGAGGGATTATATTGAAAACTTCGGACAGCTTTCAGTTCTTTATCAGATTTTACATAACGCATTTAGAAAAAAGACAGTTTTGTATGGCGATGTGGCAAGAAAAACCGAACTTTTAGTAAGAGAAAGGGTTGAGACATATGGGCTGTCTACAACCCCATCAACAGTAAAGATAGATGAAAAAATCCTTGAAGCAATAAAAGACAATAAGTCATCAAAGACGTCAAAAATAATAAATCTTTTCAAAAGTATCGAGAAAACTGTCAGTGATGACGGTGATAACCACCCGTATCTCAAACCGATTGGAGATCGGGCAGAGGCAATACAGGATGCCTTTGACAACCGTCAGATAACGACACAGGATGCTCTTGAAAAAATTGAAAAGTTTATTCATGAAATGGTCAGAGCGAGAAAAGAGCAGGAAAAAACCGGTTTTGATAAAAACACTTTTGCGGTTTACTGGACTTTGAAACAAGAGGGCATAAAAAAAGCCAAAGAGCATGCTCCTTTGATAAACAGTGTGTTTATGCGGTTTCCGAATTATAAACATAATCCTGATGAACTCAGACAACTTAAAGCTGAACTGTATAAGCTTGTGCTCCCATTGCTTGGCAAAGACAAAATGGTATCTATTGTTGATGAACTTCTGAAGTTGAAACGGGAGAAATAATGGCCGGAAAATCAATCTCGAATGATCTTCGATCAAAAGATCAGTTTAAAACCCAAGTAATAAAATGGGCTGAAAAGATAAGTGTAAATCCAAGCCAGATTCGTGTTCAAAAAATGACGAAAAAATGGGCATCCTGTTCCACAAACGGATGGGTCTGCTTCAGCACGGATCTTCTAAAGGAACCCCGGGCTTTTCAAGATTATGTGATTGTGCATGAACTTTTACATCTTCAGGTGCCAAATCACGGAAAGCTTTTTAAAAGCCTGTTAAATGCCTATCTGCCCGGATGGGAGAAGTCCCTTAAAAAAAGGAGTGGCAATAACGACAGGAAACTGTAAGAAAGAGAAATTTTGCGGCTTAAGAGAAAAAGTCGAGAGAATCTGGAATGATCATATGGGCATAGAATGAAGTTACTTATGTTATTCACATTCCTGTAAATCACTTTTACTTTTTCCAATTTTTTTGTTCCCTTTTGTCAATGAGGGGAGGGGGCTCATTTTTTTAGGGGACAAGGAGAGCAACTGGCTGCCGGCGCCCAAAGTTGGATTCAAGCTGACCATGCGCCGGTACAACCCCAAGACGCATGTGCTGA
>JAYEFV010000486.1:0-1854 GCA_034658755.1 Thermodesulfobacteriota bacterium
ATCCTTTGCAAAATTTCCCACAGCAAATCCAAAGCCCTGCGATTTGCCGCCGATCATTGAAGAAACCCTGGCGCTCTATAAAGAGGGGCATAAAAATATTAAATTTGAATTTAATAAGATAGACGATATTCCTCTTCTTAACCTTGATCGTCAGCAGATCAAGCAGGCCATGATCAATCTTGTGGACAACGCCATCGCATCGATAAAGAATGACGGCGATATTTTGATTACATTAATTCATGATCCGATTTTAAAAATCGTGCGGCTGGAGGTTACAGACAATGGACCGGGCATTTCCGATGAAGACAAAACGCGTCTTTTTGAACCTTATTTTTCAACAAAAAAGACCGGCATGGGGTTAGGACTTACCATTGTAAGCGCCATTGTCTCTGATCATAATGGCATGATACGGGTGCAGGACAACCATCCCAGGGGTGCAAAATTTATTATAGAATTCCCGGCGTAAGGCAGCCTTTATATCAAGCTTTTTCCGAAGTCTTACGGGACAAAGTGAAGCGAACCTAAGTTCAGATTAAGGAGTTACAGCATATGTTTCCTTCTATTTTGATTGTTGATGATGAACCTTCCATACTCAAATCGTTAAGCGGTCTGCTTTCAGATGAAGGCTTTGAGGTTTTAACGGCTGCCAATGGATATGAAGCGTTGAAAATCGTAGATACCGAGTTCCCGGATCTTGTTTTGCTCGATATTTGGATGCCGGGTATTGACGGTATTGAAACCTTAAAGGAGATAAAAAAGGACAATCCGTATATTCAGGTCATCATTATCTCCGGACACGGGACAATAGAAACCGCCGTTAAAGCTACAAAACTGGGCGCATTCGACTTAATCGAAAAACCGCTTTCCATTGATAAAATCATTGTGGCAATTAATAATGCGTTAAATTTCAGGAGACTTGAAGAAGAAAACAGATATCTGCGTAAAAAGACGTTAGAAAAAAACTCCATAACCGGAAACAGCCCTCCCATTGCAGCTCTGAAAAAACAGATCGCTATTGCAGCCCCGACAGATGCATGGATACTGATTACCGGAGAAAACGGGACGGGAAAAGAACTGGTTGCTCGCACCATACATCAACTGAGTTCCCGTGCAGATTATCCGCTGGTTACTGTCCATTGTGCCGCGATTCCGGAGGAACTCATCGAAAGCGAACTGTTTGGTCAGGAAAAGGGCGCCCTTACGGATGCCACAACAAAAAAGATCGGGAAATTTGAACTGGCCAACAACGGAACTATTTTTTTGGATGAAATCGGTGATATGAGCTTAAAGACCCAGTCAAAGATTCTTCGAGTATTGCAAGAAAATCAGCTCCAGAGAGTCGGTGGAAGCAGAACCTTGACGGTAAATGTCCGGGTCATTGCATCCAGTAACAAAGATCTTGAAAAGGAGATTGAAAAAGGTGATTTCAGAGAAGATATTTACTACCGGCTGAATGTGATCCCCATAGAGGTCCCGTGTTTAAGGGATCGCCGTGAAGATATTCCTCTTCTGGTTGAAACATTTTTTGCTGAATGTGCGAAACAGGATGGAAGTGAAAAAAAGGGAATGAATCGGAAAGCCGTTAATATGTTATGCAATTATTCCTGGCCGGGAAATGTCAGGGAGCTGAAGAATCTTGTTGAACGGCTTGATATTATGGTGGAAAAGGATGTTATTGACGAATTCGATTTGCCCGCACCTTATAACCCGGGTCCTGCGGGAGGGATGGCGCCGGTTGAATCAGAGCTTTTTTTAAACCTTTGTTTGAAGGACGCCAAAAAAGCTTTTGAAAGAGAATTTATTAAAAGAAAACTTTTGCAACATAATAACAATATCAGTGACACGGCTGAAGCA
>JAYEFV010000487.1:0-1851 GCA_034658755.1 Thermodesulfobacteriota bacterium
GTGAACCGACATAACAACGGCAGTCGAAGCGCAGGAGTAGGCAATTTCGGAAAGCGCTAGTACATAACTCACGGTATCGGCGCCGGAGCCTTCATACTCAAAAGGGACCATCATTCCCATAAGTCCCAGTTCTCCCATCTTTTTGAGATTTTCAGACGGAAATTCCTTGGTATGATCCCGTTCCGCGGCGGTAATCGCCACAACTTTCCTTGAAAATTCCCTGGCCATGGTCTGAATCATGATTTGCTCATCAGTTAGCGCAAAAGACATTTATCACTCCTTTTCAACTCTTACGGTCCGTAAATAACTACAATAAGCTCTGCTTTTTCTTTGTCGATATTTCTTAGCTTGTGTCGTATACCCGAGTTAAAGTGAAGTGATTCTCCCACGTTTAGCCTATTGACATGGTCGCCGACCATTACTTCAATCTTCCCGGCCAGCACATAAACAAATTCTTCACCTTCGTGCTGGTACCCTACTCCCTTGTGGTCCTGCATGGCTTCAATGGAGACCTTAAACGCCTTCAAATGTTTATTTTCGGCTCCCGGCGTAAGGGTGGTATAGGCATAGTTTTCGGTACGCTTTGTATAGGCACTGATACGACTTCTTATACCCGACTCCTGTTCTCTGAGAAAAAACCCGGAATCTATCTCCAACGCCCTGCCAATCTGCAAAAGGGTTCCAACCGGCGGGATCTTCTTACCGGCTTCAATCTGTTTAAGATCATCGATTGAAAAACCGGTTTCATTGGCCACACGGTCCAGGGACATTTTCTTTTTT
Source organism: Thermodesulfobacteriota bacterium (assembly GCA_034658755.1). Taxonomy (GTDB): domain Bacteria; phylum Desulfobacterota; class Desulfobacteria; order Desulfobacterales; family UBA11574; genus S5133MH16. Next base: position 781 of record JAYEFV010000487.1, read on the forward strand.
AATCTTTCTTTCTTTATCTTCTTGCCAACCGGGACAACGGCATCAACCTTTTTCTTTGCCATAACGCCTCCTTAGTTATATTTATAAAATCCTTGTCCTGTCTTTCTGCCCAGCCGGCCGGCCTCCACATATTTCCGGAGAAGAGGGCAGGGGCGGTACTTCGAATCTTTGAATCCACGGGAAAGAGTATCCATAATGGCAAGACAGGTATCGAGTCCGATGAGGTCGGCCAGAGCCAGAGGTCCCATGGGATGATTCGCGCCAAGGGTCATTACCGTATCGATATCTTCCCGGGTTCCGATCCCGTGATACAGACAGTAAACTGCTTCATTGATCATGGGCATGAGGATTCTGTTGGCGATAAAGCCGGGGTAATCGTTTGCCTGGGCCGGTGTTTTGCCAAATTTAACCGCCAGATCCCGGGTTGTTTTGAACGTGTCATCTGAAGTTGCAAGGCCAGGGATGACCTCAACCAGCTTCATCACCGGCACCGGATTCATAAAATGCATCCCGATAATTTTTTCAGGCCGTTTGGTTTGTGATGCAATCCGGCCGATGGGGATGGAAGACGTATTGGTTGCCAGAATCACAGGGTGCGCACAGATTTGATCCAGGTCTTTAAATATCTGAAACTTGATCGGTTCATGCTCGGTGGCCGCCTCGATCACAAAATCGGCCGCTGACATCTCCTTGATATCTATAGTCGTTTTTATCCGCTTTAAAACCGCATTCCTCTCTTCATCTGTCATTTTGGTTTTGTCAACACTGCGCTGTAAATTTTTTTTGATGCTTTCAAGACCCCGTTCGACAAATTCGGTCTTTATATCGCTCATAATTACTTCAAGACCGCTCATGGCAGCAACCTGTGCGATTCCATTTCCCATCTGACCGGCGCCCACAACGCCGAAAGTTTTTATATTCATAGTTATTTCCTTAAACGCACTTATCAGTTAATCGTTATCGGTTGTTCGCAAACAAATAACGTATAACAAATAACCGGTAACATCTTTTCATTTATCGTTTTACAACCATGGCGACAGCTTCACCGCCGCCGAGACACAACGAAGCAAC
>JAYEFV010000488.1:0-4720 GCA_034658755.1 Thermodesulfobacteriota bacterium
CCGGGAAGGGTTAACGGCCTTTGTGGAAAAGAGGAAACCCGTGTGGAAGGGGAGATAATATTCTGTATCCAGCCGCTTCAAAAATCGGAAAAACCAATATACTTGGTTTCTTAGTTTTACATTTTATGTTTTTTGTGGCAAAAAAAGTTTTATCACACCACGAAGTACACGAAGAGCACGAAGGTTATATATTTTATTCTTCTTTTCCTTCGTGATCTTCGTGGTAAAAATAAAACCGATCTTTTTGGTTTCGGCTTGTCCGGGTTAGGATATTATACGAAGGATGGAGTCCTCAATTTATAAGGGAGAGATTTTGGAATTGAATAACGCAGAGAAGATAGAAGATCTGGATCATGAAAATACCGCCCGGCTTGTTCTGGACATGTTTCATCGCATTATCATCCATTATGCTCTCTGGTTCAATGAAGTCAAACACCAGATGGGTATGGAAAAGGCCCTGGATATTCTTAAAAAAGCATCTGAAAGAAGTTATGGCATTCAAATGAAAAGGCTGTCAAAGGCTCTCGGGTTTGAAATGAAAAACGGTATTCCGTTGCCGCTGTTGAATAAGTCAAAAGAATCGCTGATGGAACTTATAAATAGTGTGGCCGTGAACTGGCTGGTCAACGACGGGGTATGGTTTCAGGCTGTGGAATTTACACACGGCATGAATGATGCCAAGCGCTGTAATGATTCCTGCTGGGCCCAGTTTTCACCCTTTGAAGCTCAAGCCATTAAGAATTTTTTGAATTTTTCTGAAAAACCCGGTCTGGAGGGTTTAAAAAAGGCGCTTAATTTTCGTGTCTATGCCTGTATCAACACGCAATCCATTGTTGATGAAAGGTCTGACAGTTTTGTATTTCAAATGAACGAGTGCAGGGTTCAATCTGCACGGAAACACAAAGGGCTTGACGATTATCCTTGCAAGTCCGGAGGACTGGTAGAGTATACCTATTTTGCCGAAGCTATTGATCCGAGAATCCGAACCCAATGCATCGGCTGTCCGCCTGATGACCATCCCAAAGAATGGTTTTGTGCATGGCGTTTTACATTAGAATAAAAGGAACCCTTTTTACGAATCTTTCACATTCGCTACCGACATTATAACCCCAACCGCTTTTTCAATGGGAATAAAGCCCATGTTCAAAGTCAGATGAAACAAAAATGGGTCATTAAATCTATTCCCACAAACCAAGCGGTGGAACCAAAGGTGATTTATATCACTTTTTTCTAAAATTCCCTGGGCGCGATCAGGGGGTAATGTCAATTCTTCCACTGCGTATTTTTTTCGCCAATCCATTGGGGCAATCAGATGAAAATGATAGCAATTCCCCATATCTTTTAAGAAATAATATGCTGCGCGACCAATAATTACCACATTATCTTCTTTGGCTGTTTGCAAAATAAGGTTTTTTAAGCTGGTCTGATATTCTTTCTCTTCGACCACGCTTTTATCGAATCCTACAATTCGCTGAATATAGCTTTTGTTGAATAATTTTGAGAAAATGTCAGATATTCGATATTCTCGACTCTTTTCAAAAGACTCCAGGGTTCTTTCCGAGACATTGAGATCTTCGGCTATTTCTTGGAAAAGAGATTTGTCAACATAATGATAGCCGAGTCTTTTGGCAAGCAACCGCCCCAGTTTCCTCCCGCCTGAAGCATAATCTCTGCTGATCGTGATTATAGCCATATTTTTTTCCTCTTCGATTAAGTGGTTGTAATGAAAAACTCATCTTAATTTATTACATTTGATGTTATAAAATGCAATCAATTTTGTCTTATCGTATGGTCACATATTTTTTAATTATTTTTTAGCAACCGAGTTTCCACCTTGTCGCTCAGATAATTTTTTACATCGGGTATGGGAACTTTTTTTCTATGAAATATGCCGGCTGCCAGCGCGGATTCTGCTTCTGTTTTCGTAAATACTTCGTAAAAATGTTCAACGCAGCCCGCACCACTTGATGCGATTACAGGAATTGTTACGGCATTTTTAACGGCATTTATTAACTCAATATCATAGCCGGAATCCGTCCCGTCTTTATCTATACAATTTAACAGTATTTCTCCGGCGCCTAATTTTTCGCAGACTTGTGCAAGTGTTATAGCATCCAGGTCTCTGCCCTCTCTTCCCCCTTTGATTGTACATTGATACCAGCAGTACTCTTCTCCCAGGGAACCTTTTTTCTCTGTTCTTATCACCTGATGATTTATTTTATCCGGTGATGATACATAAACTCTCCTTGGATCGATTGATACGACAACAGCTTGTGCTCCGTAAACTTTGGATATTTGCTCAATTGAGCTGTTACCGGTTTTTTTGCCTGTTTTTAAATACTCTTCTGCAATTAAGACAGCATCACTTCCTATGGAAATCTTATCTGCGCCGGACCTGAAATATTCAGTTGCGATTTCCAATGCGGTATATTTCCTGCCTTGCTTATCCGTATAATCTCTAATGCCTCCTCCGATGGTTAACGGAACAAAAACATTTTTGGACGTTTGTTTTAATACGTCCATCATGGGTATATCTTCCAATGGAAAATCTCTGAACCCTGTAATATTAAGGAATGTGATCTCATCAGCACCTTCTTCATAATATGTACTTGCAAGTTCAACAGGTTTGCCGAGATTTCTTACATCCCCGTTTTCTCTGACATCATATTGGTCACCCTTTGTAACAATTAGGTCTCCGTGGTCGTTTGATCTGACATCCAGGCATGCAACTATTCTTTTAGACAGCCTGGTTTCTTTTAAAACATGTGTGATTGCCTTTTTTTCACTGCCGGGCTCAAGAAAATTCTTCAGAACGTTTATTCCCGCGGTTCCACTTTTTTCCGGATGGAATTGTGTCGCCGTGATATTTCCTTTTTGAATACTGCTGACAAATTCAATACCATAATTGGTTGTTGTTAAAACAATGGAATTGTCATCGGGTACAACGTGAAATGAATGTACAAAGTAAAATTTTTCATCACCGCGCAACCCGTTGAATATCCGGGATGGTTTTTTTATATTGACGCCGTTCCATCCAATATGAGGGACGGAAAGATTAATATCGAACTTTTTTACATGTCCTGATATTAAACCCAATCCTTTAGTATCAGGTGCTTCCTCACTTTTTTCAAACAATGCGTGCAATCCCAAACAGATGCCAAGAAATGGTCTGTCTGAGAGCAGATAGTCTTTTAATGCATCGACATAATTGTTATCATTTAGAATCCGCATCATACTCCCGAAATTGCCTACCCCTGGAAAAACAAGCTTTTCAGCAGACAGCAAATCATCAATGCCGGATACAACTTTAGCTTTTTGCCCCAAACTTTCTATTGCATTTATGACACTTCTGACATTGCCGGCGCCATAATCTAATAACGTTATCATTTTTTTCTATTTAATTCTTAACGATAGGATTTATTATTTTCCGAGACCCTTAGTGCCAGTTCAATTTTTAACTTCTGGGTCAGTCATAAGCCAAACGAGTTTTTTCATCCGCCAATGTGGGCTGAATAATTTTTTTCCACTCAGGATCATCCCATGTTCCTAATTGATCATGAACATGGATATATTTTTGGGGTATCGGGTGAGTGCCATAAACCACTTCAAGGCCGTATTGTATCTTGATAAAATCATGAAAATATATAAGATGAGGACATGGAGGATATCCTACGATCAAACCGGTAGCAAGATGTATAATTTCTGCGCCGTTTTTCTTCATTTCCTCTCCAGTATATTCAATGTTCCCACCCGGACACCCATCGCAGGTGGTATACCCCACAATGTCAACTTCAATATCCCGGTAACGGGCAAATGCTCCTTCTCTGTTTTTTAATGATCTGAAACACTTTCCACCGGCACACCTGCGGTAACGGTCACAAATAATTATACCAATTTTTGTTCTCTTTTGCATGTCCTCTCCTCTGTTTTCAAAAAATTTAAAATCAACGTATAATGGGAATCGACCGGTATGTCAAACAATGATCATGATCATTCGGTCAATTCCAAACATGCCCCAGTCTCACATTTTGCTGTTCCTTTTGTTACCTGGGGAGGTGCTTGCAGCGGAATCTCTTTGTTTGTAATGGGCAAAGGGCATCCGGATTCTAACGATGATCGAATGGTTGGGGAACTTGTGAATCATGTCTACCAAAAACTTCACAGTGACACCCCCAAAGGGATAAAACCGGCTGATCTGGCATATCAGAGTAAAGAGAATCATTTAGAGATGGAAAAAGTCAGCCTTGAAGTCGCCAAAGCGGATATGCCGAGGTGTGAAATCGATATCCACAAATATTTCTGTAGATGTTATTCGTATTATTCCCGCATATCTTACTATAATCCAAAAACCACCGTTCCCAAGACCGACATGATTAAAAGCATTATCATGAAAATGCAATCTAATATCAAATCAACAATTGTATCGAACATATTTCCCACCCTAAGTTCCGCAGTTATTGTTGAAAAATTCTTGAGCTTCTTCAACGGAATCAAATAATATCCAGTCCCTTTTAATAGTCCTGCCGGCCTCTTTCCTTATTCTTTCGATCATTGTATTGCCATGGTACTCATAAACGTCCTGATAATGAGCGTAAAATGAATATCTTGTCATTTTGTTTAACCTCCCGAAAATTAGTTAGTATCCATCCATAAACGGCATCTTTCGGCCCCCGGCGGCGTTCTCGCTCGTTTTCAATCCTCGAAATAGCGCGCTATGCCT
>JAYEFV010000488.1:4730-7892 GCA_034658755.1 Thermodesulfobacteriota bacterium
CGAAAATTAGTTAATTATCATTGATAAACTCGTAAAAAGTCCTAAAACCGTCATGCCGGACTTGATCCGGCATCCAGAAGCCATTGAATTTACTGGATTCCGGCTTGGCCGTCATCCCGGACCCCGATCCGGGACGGAATGACAAAAAAGGGTGTTTTTCGACTTTTTACGAGACTGTCATCATTAATAAGCCAATATAATGGAGACCACCGGTTGCGCTTTATATTATTTACTGTTTATTTAATTGCCCACAAGTTTATTTATATGAACTTAACAGGCAAAAAAATTTATCTTAATTCCCTGGAAACCCAAATTACCTTGCCAATAATACGGACGCTGTTTATTTCATTGCCTTGCAGGTAAATCGGAGAGTAATCCCTGTTGTCACTGAGCAGAACAAGCTTATTCGGATGTTTTTCCACCCTTTTAACCATTATGGTATCATCGATGCCAACCGCATAGATGGCGCCGGCTAAAATGTCTTTCTGAGATTCGTCTATCAGAATAGTATCTCCATCTTTCATTTCAGGTTTCATACTATTGCCAAAAATGTCCATCAGTACCATCTTGTTCTGGTTGCCCTTGGTTGTCAACCAGTCCTTTCGGAATGCATAGTAACCTTCAACCTCTGAGCCGACTTCAAAAGAACCGCCCCCCGCGCTAAGCCTGGCTTTTACTTTGGGTATATTTTTAAATATGGAATCATTGAAAACAGATTTTTTGATAAATGTTGGACCAGACCCGGTTTCAACCCAGTCAGGATTTAAACCAAAGGTTTTATATAACTGCAATATCCATTTATCCGGGATGGAATTCTTTTTCCTGGCTTGGGTAATTGCCGATCGATTGATCTTCAAAACCGAAGCCAATTCGGTTTGCGATGTTATCCCGGTTGCTTCAAAAACCCTTTGTAGAAAAGATTCAAATCTTGTATCAGACATATTTTTTCCTTAGATATAAAGTAGCATGTTTAATCTTATAAACACATTAATTTATAAAATGCAACACTTTTTTTAAAAAAATTAAAAAAAATTATATTCTGGTTTTAAAAAACTCTATTATCTTTGGAAGACCCCTCCCATTACGGTTTTCTAAATCCATATCGTCCTGCTTCACTGGAAACAATTTATTATCGTTGTAATATTGTGTCCCAATTTGAAACGCTCAGTTTAGGTCCAAGTAAATTCGAAAAATGGCATACACAATTAGTCTTTGACGGTCAATGCTGAATTTAGTATTAATATCCGGTTAATTGGAGTGCATCATGGTGCCTATCTACAAGATTTTTGTGTTGAACATCGGTTCCACCACAACCAAGGTGGCCTTTTTTGAAAACCATCACCTCAAACTCCAGGAAATTATTGGCTACGACCCGCAGCAGGTTGGATCGCTCATGCACTATATGGAACAGTTTCACCTGCGCAGGCAAGGAATTGTTAAATTCTTGGAAAAACACCGGATAGCGCTTGGCGATTTGCACATGATTGTCAGCCGTGGTGGCCTTACCGCACCCATTGCTTCAGGTGTGTATCTGGTTGATGAACGTATGTGTGATGACCTGCGCTCAGGTAAATACGGTCAGCACCCCACCAACCTGGGACCTCTCATTGCTCATGATTTGGCAAAGCAGACGGGTATCCGGGCAGTGATTGTTGACAGTCCCAGTACGGATGAATATCAACCCCTTGCCAGGGTCTCCGGCATTCCGGAAATCGAAAGAAAGAGTGCGTTTCACACGCTTAATCAAAAGGCAGCAGCCAGAAGGGCCGCTGACGAAATGGGTATTCCCTATGAAGCGTGCAACATGATCGTTGCTCATTTGGGTGGCGGTATCACCATTGGTGCGCACCGGAAGGGTAGGGTAATTGACAGCACCATTGGCCTTGGGGAAGGGCCCATGACGCCGGAACGGGCCGGCACCCTGCCCACAGTGGATCTGCTCCGCTTTCTCGAGTCAGGCCAATTCAGCTTGTCAGATTTGCGCCGGCGTCTCACTTCGCGAGGGGGGTTAATTGCCTATCTGGGGACAAATGATGTAAGCCGGGTGGAAGCGAAGATCCAAGAGGACGATGAAAAAGCATTATTGATTTTGCAGGCAATGGCGTACCAAATTGCCAAGGATATCGGTGCAATGAGCACCGTTCTCCATGGCCAAGTAGATGCGATTGTGTTGACCGGTGGCTTGGCGAATTCCTCAAGGCTGGCTGCCTGGATTTCCAAACGAATCGGGTTTATTGCACCCGTAAAGGTCTATCCCGGAGAGAACGAGATGCATGCTCTGGCTCAGGGCACCCTGAGGGTGCTCTCAGGAACAGAATCTGTCAAGCATTATTCCCGGCTTGAAAAAGTTTGACGCGATCCGACTAAAAAAACTATATACTTTTTTCCAGACTCCAAAAGCGTATTCAGGCTTGATATGATCTTTTGTGTCATTATAGAACTTGAGTACGCAGACAGGACCGACCCTGGTGTTCAGTCTAAACTTAGAGCTTTTATTGTTAATGATATCAAAGTGATATAATAATTTTAGAGGTTTGCTAATCACTGATCAAGGTCTGAGCCCGTTCACAACAATATGTCATCAATGTATAAAAAAGTGGGTTTGGCCTCGCTGATTATGATGGCTTCGGTTTTTTTAAGCCGTCTAACCGGTCTTATCCGGGAGCAGGTTATTGCTTATATCGGCGGAATTAGCGGGGGGGTCGATGCCTATCAGGTCGCCTTTATCATCCCCGAAATTCTAAATCATATCGTTGCCAGCGGGTTCCTTTCGGTTACGTTTATCCCGATTTTTTCTCACTATCTGGTACGAAATAAGGAAGAGGAAGGCTGGCGGGTCTTTTCACTCATCTTCACCGGCTTCGGTAGCTTACTTTTGCTATTGATTACAATTGCCTGCGTTTTTGCACGCGGGTTGGTCGAGATTTTCGCTCCGGGGCTTGATGATCCCGTATTAATCGAACGCGCAGTCAGGATGACACGGATTATCATACCGGCCCAATTTTTCTTTTTTTCCGGCGGTATGTTTATGGCCGTTCAGTTTGCCAAGGAGAAATTTTTCATACCGGCCCTGTCTCCACTTTTATATAATCTGGGAATTATTTGCGGGGGGGTACTGCTGGGTAATCGGATCGGCATGGAAGGCTTTTCCTGGGGGGTTCT
>JAYEFV010000489.1:0-25731 GCA_034658755.1 Thermodesulfobacteriota bacterium
AGTATCCCGGGTTGGCCTCCCGCCACAATTGAACCCGCTTTACGTTTTCCGGTCCGCTGAAGTAGTCTTGGTTCTCGGGTTTTTGCAGCCAACGCTTCTGGCTTGCCGCTTTGCTGGCTTTGCGACACTCTGGTTCCTTGCAATAATTTTGCTCTCTTTTCCTTCGCGTAAAAAATTTTCCACAGTGAACACATGGAACCTGCTCCATAGGTTGTCTCCTCTGTAATTTTTACAGCTTAAAATAAACCGTAAATTAAAGGAGTTATATGCATCTTTAATCTCTTTTGCGAATTATAGATGAAAATAAAAGGGCTGGATATAAACCCAATGGGAATAATGCTGATTGGAAAAAGCCGGAATTAAAAAAACTATATGGAACTTTGATCAAAGCTCTTTTTACAATTAGATGGCTCAATGATATCAATAAAATTGGCAGAATGATAAGCTGGGGCAAAAGTAAAATAATGGGCATAAGAAAAAGTAGATGGAGATTTTAGATATTCTCTTTAGAATTATATGAAAGGATTTAAAAAACGGTAATTATTCACCGGTGAATTTGGTAAGGAATTATTCCGGTGAATTTGGTAAGAAATTAAATCGGTGTTTCCACCTTTCCACTGTTATTGTGAATGGTGTCGATACGGTAAGGTATCTTGAATCTACCACATCACTTCTTTCTATTGACCCATTCCATCCATTAATGCTACAATATAACATATAATCATTTAATTTGCTTAACAATTATTATGTAACTTATTTCACAATTATTATGTAATTTGCTCCACAATTACATAGTTTTTTATATGCATTGATAATACTGTATCTACCTTAAATTTGATGTCAATGTTTAACACCACAAGGCCTTGCTATATAACTGATTGTTGTTGCACGATTTTTGCATGCAATTCTATTATTTAAAGGAACTCTCTACTAATCATTTAACCCTTCTTCGAAACAATATTAACATGGAGAAATTGAAGCCTATTTTTTGCGACTTACAAACGAAACCTTCATTGATATTAATCCGACGAACGTAACGCTCAATTCACAAATATTGAACTATCCAGAACTCATAAATATTATATTAGTTCGGAGTTGTAATAAGTATGAGCGAGTTACAACCTAATAAAATTGGATATTACGGGAAACCAATTTCGTCTTTAACTAAAGATGAATTACTAAAAGTTATATTGGAATTATCAGAGATAATTTATAATTGTCCTGTCAAAGGCAAATGCAGTGAAATTTTAAAGCTTATAGAAAAACAATCTGGGATTAACTCAGATGATCGAAAGGATAGTCCGAAATAGCCTTTAATCAATAGTCACTTTTTAATAAGATTTTTAAGGAATAGATCACCGTGGATCTTCCCATATTGCCTGATAACGGGGGTAGACGTTTAGGTGTAGACAGACGCCAATTCTCTTATGATTTTCACATTCCTGAACGCAGGTCTGCCAAGGATCGAAGAAACGGACTTGATAGAAGACTGAAACCAAGAATATCAGAATAATAAAGCATTAGCATAGTGTGTCCAAGAAAATAATCCTGTCGGTTGAAGACAATCCATACGATGAACTGTTGACCACGTGTACTCAAAAAAAATAATATTATGAACGAGGTGGTGATTGCGATGGATGATTCGTGGTTCATTGCAGAAATGGAGTATAGCATCTTATTATCTTATTATTATTGATTGCATAGATAAACAGGAGGTTAAAGTGGGCGCTGAGAAAAGTAAGGAGTTAGAAATTAAACTTCGAAAAATGTTTGAGACTAACGAGAAATTACAAGCTAAAAAAAAGCGATGGCAAGACAAACCTGATGTCGACAATGTTATTCGCCGCAGAAAAGGTGAACCAGACAAATTTATTCCCCAAAAAGCAAATAAGCGATGATATTTTATCTGGCCAGAGGCACCTGGAAGTATTCCGAGTTCCATAAAATCGTCAAAATTATTTTTTTACAAATATAAATTCGACTAAGAATAACAACCTGAGGTTAGGTATTGCTATCTATCCGGCATTCTTAATATGTTTTATAAGTTGTGATATCTACCTGTTAGAATCCCACTTTCAAGTGATGTTGAACCAGCCTGCAATATAGTACCCATCCATATTTTACCACCCTGGATAAACTTCCACAAACTTAAATTGCCAGAGTTATGCCCAATAACCTGTGCATAGCGCACATTTTATTGCCAGAGATAGAAGGCAATGAATATTAGATAAGCTTTATCCGTACCAAAGGAGATACCATGAAATCCAACATCATGTTCGTTGACGATTCCATTGGTGTGCTTAAATCCTTAAGATGGATATTCAAACCAGACATGCAATTAAAGATGAACTAACGATACTCGGGAATTATCAGGGCGCGACCGGGTTTACTTCATTTGATACCAATGGAAAGGCGCGGAAAAAACTTTACATCTTAAAGATAAATGGTGAGAATTTTGTAGAAGTAGGAGTAAGGGATTCAGAAAACCATCAGGTCTGAGATTTTCAGACAAATGAATTCGCTAGTAATCGAGCGCAGCGATATATAAGTTATTAATTTTAGATGTGATTATTCCTGGCTGGCAGGTGTAACCAGGCACTACTGATATTTTTTTTATTCGGAGCCTATTTACCCTCTTCCTTAATTTGCTTCTCGCGCTTTAGTATTTTAAACGTGCTCCCCTTCTGATTCTCGTCAATAAACACGACACGATCATCACAATAACTGCTTGCCCATTCGATTGCATAGGTGATGGAAACAAGCATTTTCGGGCCTTCGTATCTTTCCATAGGACTGATGATATATTCCCCCATTCCGAAAGTGAAAAAGTCTAAAATATCCATGCTGCTGATTTCGTCGTTTGTCCAATCACGATGATATTCATAAAGATTGGTGTAGGTTCCTTTCCCGGTCTGATAAGAAAACAACGGCATGCCCATGTAATTTTCAACCTCTGCTCGCGATAATCCAACTATTATGGGACCCATAAATGGTGCCGTAGACTTCGTTTGTGTATAGTATCCAGGCGTGCATCCTAAGAAAAAAAGGACTAAAAGATAAAAACTAATGGATTTCTTTAAAAAGTACATATGGCTCCCTCTTTATTTCATACTATTTGAATCGTTTTCACCTCTTTTTTTCAAAATATATGCCAAAAGATTTACAGGGAGATCCGATTTTGATTCAAGATTTAAATTACACTATTATATGAACAATAGCAGTAGCTTATAATTGACACCATTTGTACCTACAGGATAAGAATTCCCTTTTTAAAGCAAAAAAACTGAGGTTGTTAATGTTGGGTGACGGCTGGGGATGAGCAACAACATATTATGCTGCCACTGATGCGGCAACAAGTCCCAACCGGCTTAAGACAATCGAGATTCGAATACCAAATGAAGATCGTATTGTCAAGACGGCATTTAGTTCCAAATCGGCTGAAAATAGAGGATGTTGGATATAGGAGGCCTGTCTTCCCGCTTAAGATTTTTCTTAAAAGTAGGCTTCGGCAGGGTAATCAGGGCCGACAATAAAGTTATTTGCACTTGGTGCCGTTTCGAAGACGCAATTCCGTATAGCTGCTATGTATCCGTCGTTTTGAATGTAAGTTCAATAGTTATGATATCTACCTGTAGAATCGCCCTGTCAAATAATGTTTTGGCTCGCTTGCCGATTACGTCAAACCAAGTATATGTCTGGACACTTTCAAAACTAAGCCTTTCTTCCCAGGGCCCAGATTTCTCAGAACTGGGGAGTCGCCTTTTGTATTATTATCACAAAATTGTTACTCCTTAGTGTGTATCTGCTTGAATTAATAGATAATGTAGGCATTGACATCAAGCTCTATCCTCGGTGTATGTAAATTCCTTCACATAAAAATACAAGGATTATTAACGGTTAGGTGTAATTCTTAAATTTTTCTATTACAGAGCATGTATGTATTTCCCTTCATAAGCCCTCATGCATTAATACGATTATAAACGATAATGTTATTAAAATTAGATAGATAGGACATATGTTCTGCTTGGCATACCTATTGCAATCACTTCTTCCCTTCGCATCATAACAATCGGAGAAACAAACCATAAAAACAGCGATGATCCGGGTAGGCTTACTATTGCTTTTTTTGGGTATCTTAATGTGTGTCGTCTATGGACTCTATGGATGAGCACAGATAGGTTCAGGCTGTGTTGCTAATTTGGCTTCAACACCTGTAAATGAAATTTTGATAAAGGATAATCGCTTATAGTCAGTAGCGAATTTTTTTATATGAAGCTTCATGCAGTATCTCCCTTCTGACTGGAGACCTATTTCAGGAGGCAAGTAACTTAGGATTTCGTAATACTGCAAGGGTCATCACCTTCCGGAAAATATTATATAATCAGAGGTAAAATATGTTAAACACAAATGGTTTGTACCGCTATAAGGCGGATATTTTTTTCCCCTGGCTGCTGCTTTGCACTCTAATATCAGCACTGGCGCTGACCTGCTGGCAGGTGGACGCCCTAACATCAGCACAAGACTGGAAGCTTGTGCAGTCCTGGTCGGCTAAAAACTATTTAGCCGTTGGGTTAACCCTCTGGACCCTTTTGACGTTGGCATGGCGTATTTGGTTTGCCTGTCGTTACCGGTCCTATGCGCCCCTATCCGACAGTGCCTTGCCAACCATCACAGTCGTTATACCAGCCTACAACGAAGGCCGACAGATCCTACACACCGTTCGGTCGGTTATGAATAGTCGCTATCCCACGGGGAAAATGCAGGTGATTTGTATTGATGACGGCTCTCAGGACGATACGTGGCAATGGATGCAAACTGCTCAACAAGAGTTTCCCCGGCGCGTGCGGCTTATTCGTCAGCCTTTTAACCGCGGCAAACGCCATGCGTTGATGGCCGGATTCGCTCAAGCTGTTGGGCGGGTATATGTGACCATCGATTCGGATTCCGAAGTGCTGCCGGACACCCTGCGCCATTTAGTCAGTCCCCTGGCCAGTGATCTGCGTGTCGGCGGGGTCGCTGGTAATGTGCGCGTGCTGAATCTTGCCGAAGGTGCCATCCCTAAAATGATGGAGGTCTCGTTTACCAGCGGCTTTGATTTCATCCGAGCCGGTCAGAGCGTTTACGGTGGCGTATTTTGCATGCCAGGCGCACTTTCAGCCTATCGGGCAGAGGTGGTCACCCCTCATCTGTCAAACTGGGTCAGTCAAACCTTTATGGGACATCCTGCTGCCATAGGCGAAGACCGCGCTCTGACCAACCTGGTGTTAGGTTGCGGGTTTCGTGTGGTCTACCAGCGGGAGGCCGTGGTCCTGACCAAGATACCCATCACTTTCACAGGTCTGCGCAGGATGTTGTTAAGATGGGCGCGCAGTAATGTCCGTGAAAATCTGGTGATGCTCTCTTTTATCATTAGTCGCTTCCGCCCCACTGATAGCGGCAGCGGCTGGGTCCGCCTGTTTAGCGCAACCCAATTTTTTCGTATGACCTTAGGTGAAGCCTTCAAGTTCGCTGTGGTGGCGCAACTGCTGCTGGCTCCCGTGCCTACGCTGGTTATTTTGGCGGTGGCTTGTATCATCAGCGCCTCATTGCCCGCTTTGGTTTATCAGAAGCGATACGGCGGGTGGTTCGGATGGCGCTGGGCGATCCCCTATGCCTTTTATTGGCTGCTCTGCTTGTATTGGATCCCCTTCTGGGGATTGCTGACGGCTTCCCGCTCTGGCTGGCTAACCCGCGGACTGCCCAACGTTGCCCGGCCATCTGAACTGCCGGCGGCCCTTGCACCGGCCAGAATTCCCAAAGTATTTTCCAAGGCCGCCTGAGTAGTCTGATTTTTTCAATCATACCAAGAGAAGGGCGTGTTGCCTTTAAATAAAGGAAAGATTGCGCTTGATTTTATCCTGGCACTTTGCCTTAAACCTTCCATTCAGATCAGTTTTATATGATGCTGATTTCGATATGAAATAATCTAAATAAAACCTTTTGCTATTTCTCTGGCATTGTTAGGTTCATCCAAATTATAAACAGGTTTTTCAGTGTGGAAATATTATCGAAGATAAACTTCTTTCATCTGAGCAGCTAGTTTCAAAAAACGTTTGGCATGGGCCTCTTTTTTACGCATTGAGGATTCACGATAAGACTTGCCGTTCATTAACCTACTCGGGGATTTTTTCTAATCATAACCTTGGTGCAGGTTTTTTTGTCAACTTGAGATCCTTCCACTTTTTACATTGATTTGTCTGCAATTTAAACCTTGGAAAAACTCGACCCAGAAAAAGTTCGCCATGTAATAAACAGCTGTTTTGCAAATTTTCGACTTAAACAATTAATCGTAATCTAATTTTTGTATAACAATTTAGTATAATTTTTATTGGCATTTTTAATCCCAATCTATATGCTTCTTATGATTGGGAACTTTTTTTTAAAAGGTTCCTACTCTTTTTAAATACAACAGGAGGTGTTGTCATGTCTAACCGGGGTAAGAAGGTTTTTGTGGGTTTTGCAATCATAGTTCTGAGTTGCATTTTCAACAATCCGGCCTTTTCAAAACCTAATTATCCTGAAGCGGTAAAAAACGTTATTCTTATGATCAGTGATGGCGCCGGCTTTAACGCCTTTGAGGCTGGCAATTACTATCAGTTTGGTGAAAAAATGCCGGAACTTTACCGTGATTTTCCGATAAAAATTGCCTCTAAAACGGATATGCTAAATTTTATAGACAAAAACGGCGATCCCGTGGAACTGGATAACAACAGTTTGGTGTGTCCGGAATGTAAATATTCCGAGATTTGCACCTGCGACTATTCTAAATGGTCCGCCACGCCACAGGGCTATAATCCCATAGAGATGTGGGAATATTTTAACTACGTTAAGGAAGATGACAATTACCTGGCGTTTACAGGATCTGCTGCAGCGGCTACGGCTCTCTACTCGGGTGAAAAAACCAGTCGCGGCCGTATGGGAATGACGTGGGATGAAATTCCATTACCCATTATTACCGAGATTGCGGATGCACTGGGTAAAGCAACGGGTGCCGTCACCAGCGTTCAATTGTCTCATGCGACTCCGGGTGCTGTTTGGAGTTGTAAAAAGAACCGTAACCTGTGCGCAGATATTGCAAACGAAATGATCTATGTCAGCGGTCTTGATGTCATCATGGGCTGCGGTGACCCCATGGAGGGATCGGAATATAAGTATGTGGGCGGTAAAGCCACCTGGGCGGACATTACGGATAATGACGGCGCCAACGAGTTCGTTTATATTCACCAGGTCGTTGATTTTAGAAAGCTTGTCATGGGAGAGATCAACGGTGGCGTTCCAACCAAAGTTATCGGCATCCCTCATGCCACAAATACCCTGTCCGGCAATCCGAATGGTGTTCCGACTCTTGAGACCATGGCCATGGGGGCGATCCAGGTGCTCTCTCAAAATCCGAACGGTTTTTTCCTGATGATCGAAGGCGGGGCTGTAGACTGGGAAAACCATGGCAATAACATTGAAGGCATGGTGAAAGAGCAGGCAGACTTCAACAACGCTGTAGGGGGTGTTAAGAAATGGGTGGAGAAAAACAGTAGCTGGAAAGAAACTCTGGTTATTGTCACCGCCGACCATGAGTGCGGCATGCTGTGGGGTCCGGGAACCTACACGGATAATGATTGCAACCCGGATGACAAGTGCACGGCAGGTTATTATGACGCCGGTATTGATACGTTTAATGGCTGGCAGCACGTAATAAACAACGGGAAAAATAATATTCCCGGTGTTCAGTATAGCTCCAGGGGTCATACCAGAGCGCTTGTTCCGGTCTTTGCCAGAGGTTTTGGCGCTGATCTGTTCCTAGATCTGGTGCAAGGTACGGATGCCACGGCAGGCTCATTCTGGGGTTTTTCAGGACAGTATATTGATAATACGGATATTTTTACCGTTATGGAAGCCGCTATGAATCCCCCTTTGAAAAAAGTCAATCCGTAACTGTTCAAGTGTTCCCCGGTGCAATGTGCATTGCCCTTCACTATCGTGAATTTAACAGGGCAGGCAAGGGTCAGGGTTCAAAGGGGTATGGGAAAGGACCATGGGGTTGACC
This sequence comes from Thermodesulfobacteriota bacterium, assembly GCA_034658755.1. Classification (GTDB taxonomy): domain Bacteria; phylum Desulfobacterota; class Desulfobacteria; order Desulfobacterales; family UBA11574; genus S5133MH16. The sequence goes on from JAYEFV010000489.1 coordinate 8,081, forward strand.
TTCTTTCTGCATTATGATAATTAACCTCTGGATACCTTCCAAGGACCTAAACTATGAGGAACAAAACACCGTTCGATTCCGAAATCGCATCAATTATTATGGCGGCCGGCCGAGGCAGCAGAATGACAGGCTACGAGGGCAATAAAACACTGTTGCCGCTGTTGCCCGGCAGTTCAATTTTTGAAGGCAGCCATCCAATTTTGCTCCATCTTTTGGAAAACTTGCCGGTCGGCCAAAAAGCGCTAATTGTCAATCATTGCAAAGAGGATGTGATTGCGACAACCCGCAATTTGGATATTACCTACTGCGAACAGCCGGTTCTTAACGGCACCGGTGGTGCTATTTTAGCTGCCCGATTATTTATTGAGTCCCTGCCGTGTTCTAAGTTTATTATTACCATGGGAGATGTTCCCTTTGTTCAAAAGGCAACCTATCTGCAGCTCGTTCTTCATCTTGAAACCTTCGACCTTGTCATCCTGGGATTTTGTCCGGATGACAAAAAGCAATACGGCGTTTTGGAAACCCAGGGGGACCTTGTGAGAAAAATAACCGAATGGAAATATTGGAAGGACTATCCGGAGGAAAAACAGGCGGCTTTAACGATCTGCAACTCAGGGATTTACGCTGTAAAAAAGAAAGCCTTAGAAAAATATCTGCCGGTCATGGCCTCACGGCCTCAGATCGTTCAAAAAGAGATAAACGGCAAAACCACTCCTATAGAGGAGTTTTTTATAACCGACCTTATTGAGTATATGGTCGAAGACGGACAATCCGTTGGATATCTTTTGGCCCAAGATGAGAGTGAAACCATGGGCATCGACGATCATACTGCGCTTCAAAAGGCCCAGGCAATATTTAAGTCGCGAAGCACCGTGTGACCTAAACCCCGCCCCCGGATTTCTGATAAAGTCCTATGACCTATGCATTGTCAAGTAAAGAATCCTGGCCCAAAGGACCAAGTTTTTCAGGGCAAAATAAAAAGGCAGAGCTAATGGGCACTGCCTTTTTTAACTATCTTCGTTATTTTGATATTCTTGGTTTTAACCTTCTATCGTTACCGCTTCTTCGTTCTTTGCCGGATCTACGCTCCGGTATATACGAAGTGTAAGAAAATTCACGCCTGTCAGTTCCTAAGCGCCGGCCTCCATTATCAGGTAGTGTGTTGGTCATGGCAATGATAGTCTGCTATTTAAAGAACTTTTTTCGTCCAAATACTGCCAAGCCGATTAAGCCGGAGCCCAAAAGAAACATGCTTGCCGGTTCGGGGACGGATGCAAAGCCCGGGTTTTCAGCCAACAATAAACTGCCTCCATCGGCAAATAATAAGAATACACTAAGGATTATAATAGATAATATTCTCATATTTCACATCTTATGGTGCAAAACCGTTTCTTAAAAATATATTAAATTGATTGTTAGACCGATAAAGATTGAAATGCCACTCATCAAAAAAGCCGAAGCACCTTACTTCCCAAGGTAACCCGGCTGTCTTAATATAGAGCCGTAATTTTCCGTCCCGTCCCTATGACCGCTTTGGCTTTTTCTTGGTATGTTCTGATTTATCTATGCAAAAACCATGCAGAACCAGACAATTTTTTTGCCCCTTTACATTTCAATTAGTTATCGTAAATGGAAAGGCGCTTAATATAATATTATGAAATGAATGCCATAAATTTTATTGAATTATTTACATATTGGGTAGTTCAGGTAACACTTAAACTTTGCATCCATAATTTAATATTTTCTTCTTCCTTTATATTTTTTTAATTCGTATCGAACGGTTATCCAAAATATATCATTGAAGGGTATTTCGGCGCCGAATTCCCGGATAGCTCTTTTTGCAAGCGTAGAAAACGCTCTCTGGAATGCCGGGCCATGGTGGCCTTCGCGCAGCAATGTTTTTTTAATAAAAAGCGTTTTGGAGTCAATGTTCCATGGGTTTTTGTAAAGGGCTTTTTTCCTGTACTCCCTGGTTTTAAAAGCGTTATACCTGTAAACTGCAACATGTGCCAGTTCGTGAATCAGCGTTCCCTTCCAGTCTCCAAGGTAAGGCCACAATTTAATTGTAATTTTGGCTACTTTACCCTTGCGTTCTGTCCGCGTTGGTTTCAGGTTTTTAAAAACCATACGTCCCGACACCATGCCAAGGGCAGGCTTGACCTGATTTTTTAAAAAAACGTCACCATATCTGTTTACAAAATATTTGATACCATCCTTGCTTTCATACGGATAGCATTTATTCCCGAAATAATCTGTGAAAACCTCGTTTTCCGGTTTCTGAATACTGATAAGGATATTTAAAACGCCCGGCTCCTTGATTTCATCCTCCGGCCGCAGAACCACATTCCAACTTTTCGGTGTGATCAGGTCGGCAAACCGTCGTATTTCTTCTTTTTGTATGGGTGACAACATATTTGTTTCTTAAAATCTATTCAGAATTCTTCTTTTGGACACAGATGGATACAGATTGTCAAGATTTGAACGCCTCGAAAATTCTACAATTTATTGAAAGCATATATTTTTGATATCAACCTATTTATGCTTCTTGAGTTCCACCAGGGTAGAACCCCAGCCTCCGGCTTCCGGGGGCGCATTTTGGAAAGATGCTACCAAAGAATTTTTTTTCAAAAGCCCCTGCACCCGTTTTTTCAGAATCCCCCGGCCCTTTCCATGAACAATTCTTACAGAGTAAATATCTGCGTCAATGCAAGCTTCAAAGTAATCGACAAGAAGATCCGGGATTTCTTTGGGTATAAAAGTATGAAGATCTAAAATATCTTCTATGGGCATGTTTAGGGGTTGCACGTAAAAGCTATCCTTTCGAGTTTTTACGAGTTCATCCATCTTGATATTGCTGTATATGGTGCTATAGTACAATCAATATTTTTTTGATAAATAAATCTGTAGGCGTTCACGGTTCAAAGGTTCAGGGGTTCAAGGTTCTATTCTCATCCCCGGACTGCATTTGGGATGCGTATTTACGAGAAAAGCGTCAGTTTCGTCAGGCCTAATCCAAAATTTGAAGCCAAATTGCCAATTATTTGGGAAAATGAACATTTGTAACGAGGACTTCGGATCTTCAATGCCTTCTTTGTCCTTAACCCTGAACGTTGAACCCTGAACCTGTGAACGGTTACATAAATCTTTAATTATAAACCCTGAACCCTTATCTAATAATCAATAATTAATTGTTACCCATTGATTATTAACCATTATTTCTTGAACCCGGTATCTTGTATCATGTATCCGGAATATTTTCATTAAAATAACAACATGGAATTGTATAAATGATTAAGTTATTAGTGCTACCTGTTTTCGCCTATGCGCTCGGCTCTATCCCCTGGGGCATTGTTTTGACCCGGCCGTTTACTTCCGTAGATATCCGGCGTGAGGGAAGCGGAAACATCGGTGCCACCAATGTGGTACGTATCGCAGGGCCGATTCTTGGAATTTTGACACTTGTTGGTGATATGCTTAAGGGGGGTATTCCGGTATGGATTGCGGGTGTACTGGCAACTCCAAACAGCTTTTGGGGTGAAATTTACATTTCATTTGTGGCGCTTGCTGCTTTTTCAGGTCACCTTTATCCTGTTTACATGAGGTTTAAAAAAGGAGGCAAAGGGGTTGCAACTGCTGCGGGGTGTTTTGCGGTAATTTCACCCGTGGCATTTATGGTTGTGATTCTGGTTTTTATCATGTTTGTTTGCTGGCTCAACATTGTTGCGGTTGCATCACTTGCCGCCGCCGCCGTTCTTCCTGTTGCGGTTTGGAAGGCAACCGGATCCGGTGTACTGACAGGATGCGCTGTTGTAACAGCGATATTAATCTATTTTCGCCATACAGATAATATCAAAAGACTTTTTAAAGGTACGGAACCTGTAATTTGGAAATAGACAGATTGACAAATTAAGTTTATGTCCCGGAATTTCGATAACTATATGAAATCAATAGTCTTTTAATGGCAACCTGTTTTTGCCATCGGAATGGAATACTGGAATATTGGGGATAAAAGCGGAAAATAAACCATTTTAATTGTAAAAAACTCCTTTCCTTCAACTTCGTTCAGGACAAGCGCACCCATCATTCCATTACTCCATCATTCCATTATTCCCTCCGGGGCGTAGGCCCTACGGGCCGGAGGCCAATTGGGGCGAAGCCCCGAGTTCTTTTTTAGCATCAAATGCACGTTTGGACAAACCGCCGGTTAAAAAAAAGACCAGATAAGCGTAATAACACCTGCCGTAATGAAATTAGTTTCAACCAGAAACTCCAGCCTTGTGCCGGGAAGCATATAGCCCAGTTCATGGGCTGAAAGGACAACAAAAATAAAAACCGGACAGATTGCAAGTGCGAATCCAAGGATTGAAATAAAATGAAATGTACTGGATACAAGCAAGATGCCGATATTTATTATGAGTATGGCTTTTAAAAGGCGCAGGGCTCGCTTTTCCCCCATCAGTATAGGAAGTGTCTCTTTTCCCACAATACGGTCTCCCTGCATGTCAAGAATATCAAAAAATGCAGTTCTCACAAAAACAAGGCTTATGGACCAAAAAAATACCAATACGGTACTTAGGCCAATATGTTCCGATACAGACAGGGAGGGCAATACCGCGGTAACGATACCCCATGCCATTGCAATCAGAATTGTTTTCGATCCCGGGACATCCCTTATTCTCCGGTACTTGCCGTGAAAAAAACGTTCCGGCAGAAGTCTCAAATTGTAAGACAGGCCCATTATGCTCATAACTAAAATAACCAAAAAAGGGACAGGTCCCATTGAATAGGCGGTCATCAATCCGGCTCCGCCTGCGAAGAAAGCAAGAAGCACAAGCAGGACCTTCTTTCTGTTATAAAAAGAGGATCTGTCAGGATCATTGTATCGGTCTGCCTTTGTGCCGATAAGATTGTTGAAAATATGCATGGACTGGACATAAAGCATGGCCATAAGGACATTGGGCAAATAGTTGGTAATCTCCTGGAGTTTTGTGCAGGCATAGCACAGACATCCGGCTCCCATAGCCACATAGATATTTGTGAGAAGAAATGAGCGCTGAATGGCAAAAATGATACTGCGCCAGCTTTTTCCCTTTGTAAAAGGAATGGTTTCCAGCGTTCTATAGATTCTTTTTATTATCCAGTTCGGGGTGGAAGCGCCGGCGGTTATTCCTATGTGCCGGATTGAAGAAAGTGCGTCTAAATCGAGTTCAGATTCTGTTTCAATATGATACGTCGGTTTTCCGGTTTGCCGTGCAATGTCGGCAAGCCGCTGGGTGTTCCCGCTGTTATGGCCTCCCACGACAATGACGGCATCTACTGAATTGGCCAGGCGATGGACCTCAGCCTGGCGCCTGGTTGTTGAATCACAAATAGTATCAAAGATCTTATAATGGGGGAATTTTTGGATAGCCAAGTTTTTTACTTTTTCAAAAAAAAGTGTGTTCTGGGTGGTCTGTGCAACAATAATAGCCCTGTCAAAGGGTGGGAGGGAATCAAGGTCCTTAAGATTGTCGACAGCATACCCTTTTTTCCCTGCGTAACCGAGCAAACCGATGACCTCCGGATGATCCTTGTCGCCGATAATGATGGATGCATAATCTTGTTTTGCATGTTTCCGGATGATGGTCTGGACTTTGATAACCCTTGGGCAGGTGGAATCAATAATTTTGAAACCGCTCTTTTCAAGATCTTTCTTGGTTTCGGGAGGAACGCCGTGGGCCCTGATCAGGACCGTACCGGATCCGTGGTCAGGGATATTATTTAAGACAGATATCCCTTTTTCTTCCAAAAGGTTCAGAACCTGGGGATTGTGTATAAGAGGTCCATAAGTGCAGATAGGATTTTCGTATTTGCTCGGTGCATCCAGAACCATTTCAACGGCTCTGCGGACTCCCATGCAGAAACCGGCGGTCTTGGCTAAAAGTATTTTCATCTACACTATTTTATGTGTCCAAAATTTCCTTAACCCTCTGTCATGGGCCTACCTGTGCCTGTTAGCACGCAGACAGGTGCAATGCACAGAAAGGTATCACTCCATTATTCCAGCAGCCCAATTGCTGAATGCAGCCAAGGCAATTTGAGACACCTAACTTTATTCTTTAAGAAAGATATTGTGGTCCACAAGAGCCAGTGAATGGATGTGGGCCTTTAGAAATTTCTGATCTCCAAATATACTTACGAGTCTAATGCCGTCACCTTCAGGTTCGACCGTATCAACAGCCTCCATAATCAGCTTTTTTTCATCTTTTTGAATCAGATATGCATTTGCTTCACACATGGTACTCTTTCCTTATTTGTATTTAGTGCCTGAACGAAAACTGTCTTTTTTGCCAATATCTGCGTCAGACTCAAATTTTAATCCTCGAAATACTACCAGTATTACTGTGGTTAAAATTTTCGTCTTCCTTGATCTTAACAAAAAATCCTAGTTTTCGTTCGGGCACTATTTAAGTATTTCCAGGACAATTTTATTTTTTGCACAAGATATTACCCCTTGTTTGACATCGATTTGTTTCAAAGAATTAAATGGCTGCTATTTTTTATAGTTCCGTGTTATCCGTCTTCGGGTGACTCAAAAAAGTTTTTTAAATTTTCCTGAATAAGTGCCTCGATAAGATGGGGAAGCGGAATTGAAGCTATTCCTACAATTTCAAGATTTTCCTGGGTAAGCGGTATAAGGAGTTTTTTTGCCCGGCTGCTTGCCACTGCCTCCGCCATTTTCGGTGTCACTTCTCCCATCATGGCGTGCGCTATTATAATACCTACCGTACCAATGATAATATCGACATTTCCGACGGTCTGAACAATTGCATTTTCTCCCGAGGCGCCACGATTGGCTTTGGATTTAAGCATCTGAGACGTTGCAATGGCATTGGTGCCTAAGGCGATAATTTCGACGGTTTCCCCAAACAGGCCTTTGAGCTTTTTTATTACCGCGCTTCCGATACCGCCGCCCTGTCCGTCTATTACGCAGATTCGCTGCAGCTCTGATTTGTTGTCTGTTGTGTTCATATGGTAAACTATCATGACGATATGTTACCTGAGTTTTGCATAGACAATCTTGAAAGATTCAGGTGTTAAAATATTCAGAATCGTTGAGTGAGTACCAGATAATGATACCGTCGTCAATGAAAACGACAGGGCATCTATTCTGAAACTAAAGCTTTTTAATTTTAACTCTGTTCCGTCGTTTTCTTTTTGAAAGTCGTCTGCTGGGGCCTTTCTTTTTTGTGGTAGGGACCCAGCCCCCCTGGTTTTGGCCCACCTCTCCCTTTGTATCCATATAAATAGCCATTGTGATCTTTTCTTCAAACGCAGGAGAGCTTATTGTGGCCGCTCCCATGGAAGCCGCAAAATTGACAATATCCAGGTCCGAGCTAACGACCAAGGCTTTTTCCCTTTCTTTTGCCGCCATCCTTTTAATTACGGTATCGGCAGTTTCTCCACTACGGGAAAATTTAATCTTGATCCCTTTGACTCGATCTTTGTGCTGTGAAAGGGGAGGTGCATGGGTTCCATCAAAAACTATCGTAATCATGTGGTGTTTTATTTTTTTGTATGATGAAAGGGTGTCGAGAAGGGCTTCCCTGCCGAGTTGAATATCCTGTTGATCAAGTGTGCTCAGCGAACTGGAACGGCGGATCAGATTATAACCGTCGATTATGATATGAATAGACATGAACTTAATTGTATAAGAATTTCTTTTTTTTAGAGCGGCGAAGCCGCGTTATATAGAATCGCGAAGCGATTGTATAACTTGTTATATCTGCTTCAGAAGTCTTAGCACCCGATCAAGGTCGTCATTGTTGAAAAAAGTGATTTCAATCTTCCCCTTTTTCCCGTGCCTTTTGATCTGGACCTTGGTTCCAAAGCGACGGGAAAGATCCTCCGCCAGACTTAAAAGGTGTCTTTGCTCCGAACCGGTGGAAGAGTTTTTCGGTTTTTTCTTTTTGGCCTTTAAACGGTTAATCAGACGTTCCGTTTCCCTGACCGACAGTCCTTTGGAAACAACGGCCCGCCATGCCGCATTTTGCTGGGCTGAATTCGAGGTGCCCAGCAATGCCCGTGCATGCCCCATACTCACAATGCCGTCCATTATGTCGTTCTTAATTTGTTCGGGCAGCTGTCGGAGCCTTAAAAAATTGGCCACGGCAGACCTGCTTTTTCCTACGCGTGCCGCAGCCTGATCCTGGGTGAGGTTGAATTTGGCAATAAGCTGATAGTAAGCCTCTGCCTCTTCCATGGGATTCAAATCTTCCCGTTGTATATTTTCAACAATGGACATTTCCAGAAGATCTGTGTCCGCAATGATTCTGACAATGACCGGCACCTGGCTGAGTCCGGCCATTTTTGCGGCACGCAGGCGTCTTTCACCGGTGACAAGCTCAAAACCGTTATCGTCTTTTCTAACCAAAAGGGGCTGTATGATTCCCTGTTCTTTAATAGAGCGGGCCATTCCTTCAAGTTCATCTTCAGAGAATCTCATGCGGGGCTGGTAACGATTCGGGCGGATTCGTTCGATATCACACTGAAAATATTCCTTTGATACCCTTTCAACATGTTCGATATCGGGTAACAGGGAATCAAGGCCTCTCCCCAGGGCAATTTTTTTTGTTTTTCTTAATTTTGACCCTGCTTCTTGGTTTTTCTTCTTTACGTTTTTCATATTGATTTAGCGAATAAATTTAGTTGGTTATTTTTTATAAATGTAATTTCTCAATAAATAATGGATTTGGGTCAATATCATCAATTCATGCACCAGAATTGAGAACTTACTGACAAACAACCTTTGTTCGATCAAATTGGGTGGTGCATTTCATTGCCCATTATTTCTTTTGCCAGATTAAAATAGCTTTGTGCCCCCGGGGAAGCAGCATCATACAGCAAAATCGGCTTCCCGAAACTCGGCGCTTCACCCAACCGTACATTCCTTGGAACCATAGTTTTGAATACCAGATGTTTGAAATATCTTTCAGCATCTTCAGCAACCTGGTGAGACAGGTTTGTCCTTTTATCAAACATGGTAAGAAGAATACCGACAATTCTCAGTTTCGGATTCAGATTATATTTGATACGCTTCATGGTCTGTAAAAGCTGCCCCAGGCCTTCAAGTGCATAAAATTCGCACTGAAGGGGAATAAGCATAAAATCGGCCGCAGTCAAAGCGTTGACCGTAAGAAGACTCAATGAGGGCGGGCAGTCAATTATTATGTATTCAAATGAATCCGCAAGTTGGGCCAAAAGTTTCTTTAACACCATTTCGCGTTTGGGTTTTGATATCATTTCCACTTCAAAACCGATAAGCTCCACCCGTGAAGGGATGATTTTCAAGGTATCTATGTCGCTGTTCAAAACCAGGTTTCTAGCGGCAACTTTACCAATCATTCCATGGTATAATGTATGATAAATCCTGTTTTTGTCGAGGCCAAGACCGGTGGTGGCATTTCCCTGGGGATCGCAATCTACAAGGAGCGTTCTTTTTTCAGAAACCGCGAGCGCTGCGGACAGATTTACCGCTGTAGTGGTTTTGCCAACGCCACCTTTCTGGTTGGCAATACATATAATATGTGTCATATTTAAGATCTCTATCATAAAACGTTTGGTTTGAAAAGTATGAAAGGATATGTATTGATTATTGACGATTGAAAGCAAGACTATATTTTTGTTCAAATATTAAATTATGAGGTAATGATGCAAGTTGTCAGGAAAGCATTTTTGCTCTGCTTTGTTTTGATTTTCATTGTCAACATTCTTGTTCCAAAAGAGGCGTTGTGTATTACCATACAAGAGGAAGAAGAAATGTCCCGTGAAGTTATGAAGGTCATTATAAAACATTATGAGCTTATTAATGATCCTCTGATTGTCAACTATATTAATCAAATTGGTCAGAAAATCGTTTCGGCCCTTCCGCCACAGCCGTTTAATTATCATTTTTATGTAATAAAAAATGATGAATATAATGCTTTTGCAACCCCTGCGGGCCATGTTTTTGTAAACAGCGGCCTGTTGGGAGCTATGGAGAATGAAGAAGAGTTGGCCGGGATACTTGCCCATGAAATAGCTCATGTTGTGTGCCGCCATATTTCCCAAAAGATAGAAAGAGCACAAAAGATAGGAATCGCAACGCTTGTCGGAGTTGCGGCCGGTATAATACTCGGGGTAGGAGGAGGATCCATGGCCGCAGCAAATGCGCTAACTATCGGGTCTACGGCTGCCGGCCAATCCCTGGAGCTGTCATACAGTCGTGAGGACGAGTTCCAGGCGGACCAGATCGGTCTCGTGTGTCTGACCAAAGCAGGATATAATGGAGAAGGGTTGCTTTCGATGCTGCAAAAACTCTGGAGCAGACGATGGTTCGGTCCGGCTCAGATGCCTACGTATCTTAGCACACATCCTGCCACAGAGGAACGAATGGCCAATATTGACACCTGGCTCCAACAAAACAAAAAGACGGAAGCACAGATTGACGCTTCTAATTTTTCAAGGGCTCATGTCTGGATTGTCGCTGTTTACGGGGACAAGAGTTTTGCACTAATGAAGCTCAAGGCAAAGGTTGAAAACCACCCTGAAGATCCTCTGGCACAATACGGATACGGGCTTATCCTGGCCAGGACAGGCGATCGGAAAGATGCCATCGGTCACCTTAAAACAGCACTGGAGAAAAATGCTTTCGATCCATATATGCTGAAAGATCTCGGTCAGATTTATTTTCTCGACGGTCAGTACCAGGAAGCTTTAAATGTACTGGAAGGTGCTGTAAGCGTTTCCTCTAACGATCCTGAAGTGTTTTTTTATCTTGGGCGCACACAGATGGAGCTTGGACGTTTACACGAGGCGGTAGTTACATTTGAAGAGCTCATCGCAAAAAAATATAATTATCCAAGAGCGTTTTATTCCCTTGGTGAAACCTATGGCAAGCTGGGCAGGCTGGATGAGGCTCATTATTATCTGGGCATTTATTACAAGAAAAAAAATGATTTTAAAAATGCGTCGTTCCATTTGAAAAGGGCTTTGGAGAATATGAATAATCCGGATAAAAGGGAAAAAATCGAGAAGATGCTACAAGAGATCCGTGGAAAAAAGAGATCGTCATAGAGGACTTTCGGGCCGGTTACGCGTTTATTTGTAAATTTTGTGCATTTTATGGCAAAAAATCAATACACAAGCACCAAATATCAAATAAATCCCAAATTCCAATGACCAAAACGGGTTATCCCGTTCAGAAGGTTCGGTCATTGGTATATGATATTTACACTTAAGCAGCAATTTTCTTATAAGCACAAAAAACAGTTAAATTCCAATATTCAATGACCAAAGCTTGTTTAGAATTTAGAATTTTGGTTATTGTGGTTTGTTTGTGATTTGCGATTTGTTATTTGTTTTTTCCGGTTTATCCGGGTTAGGGTGTTGTCAGTTGCGATCAAAATGGGAAAATTGCATTGTAAAAGTCCCTCGGCCCTGGGTTGCTGATCGTAATGCAGTGGAGTAACCGAACATACGTGCCAGAGGAACAATCGCCTTGATCACCAGTGCTTCTATTTTGTGCTCTATGGATTCAATTTTCCCGTTACGGGAATTAAGGTCTCCAATCACATCTCCCATGAAAGCTTCAGGAACAAAAATCTCAACATTCATAATCGGATCAAGGAGAAACGGTTCGCCGTTGGCAAGGGCCGTTTTGCATGCCATGGATGCACTGACAGTATAAGCCAATTCCGTGCCCAGGGATTCTTTGAATGCCCCTCCTGTAAGGGTAGCTTTAACATCCACCACCGGATAGCCCATCAGGGCTCCGCTTTCCAAAGACTCCATGACACCTTTTTTAATGGCAGGAATAAAAATATCCGGTATTGTTTCCTCGTCAATTTCAGATATGAACCTGTTTTGACTGCCGCGTTCGAGAGGTGTCAGTTTTAGCGTAACTTTGGCAAAGTGACGCTGTCCCGCAATTTCCTTGTCAAATACGGCTGATCCCTCACCCTCTTTCCCAATGGTTTCCCGGTAGACAACCTGGGGTTTTCCCACATTTACGTTGGTTTTGAATTCACGCTGCATGCGACTGATAATGACTTCAAGGTGAAGCTCACCCATGCCGGACAAAATGGATTGCCCGGTGTCTTCATCCTTATTAAGTTTAAGAGTCGGGTCTTCGGCCATAAATTTTTCTAATACCTCATCCAGTTTTTCCTGATCGGCATGTGTTTTAGGCTCTATCGCAATGGAAATGACGGGCTCGTAAAACTCTATTTTTTCCAGTAAAACCGGGTGATCAATGGAGCATAATGTTTCGCCGGTAGAGGATTCTTTCAATCCCACAACCCCCACAATACTACCGGCATCGGCAGAGTCGATGCGTTCTCTTTTGTTGGCATGCATCCTTAAGATACGGGAGAGTTTTTCATTTGTTTTACGGGAAGGGTTATAGGTGTTTTCTTTGGTATGCATCTTTCCGCTGTAGATTCTGACATAGGAAAGCTTGCGTCCTTCGATCATGGCTACTTTAAATATGAGTGCCGCAAGGGGGTCTGTATCTTTGGCTTTGCATTCAACAATTTCACCGGTTTCAGGGTGCAGCCCTTTAATGGGCGGGATATCGACAGGACTGGGAAGGAAATCCACAATTGAGTTAAGCAGAGGTTGTATGCCTTTATTTCTCAGTGCGCTGCCGCACAGTACCGGTACCAGTTTCAGATCTATGGTTGCTCTTCGTATGGCGGTAAGCAGGCTTTCCGTTGAAATCGGGGCTTCCGATAAATAATCCTCCATAATATCATCATCAACTTCAGCGATTGTTTCAATAAGTTTGTCGCGATATTTTTCGGCGGATTCAAGAAAATCAAGGGATATTGCTTCGGTTATGTATGTTTCTCCCAGGGCGTCATCTTCCCAGATAATCTGTTTCATATGGATCAGATCGATAACACCGGCAAAGTCATCTTCTGATCCCACCGGCAGTTGTAAAATAAGAGGGTTAGCATGCAGTCTGTCTTTCATCATTTCAATGGTTTTAAAAAAATTTGCACCGACTCTGTCCAGTTTATTGATAAATGCAATCTTCGGGACAAGATATTTGTCTGCCTGTCGCCATACCGTTTCCGTCTGGGGTTCCACACCGCCAACCGCACAAAAGACTCCAATAGCGCCGTCAAGCACCCTCAATGAACGTTCTACTTCGATTGTAAAATCCACATGTCCCGGCGTATCTATTATCTGGATCTCGTTTTCCTTCCAGTGGCAGGTGGTAACCGCAGAGGTAATTGTAATGCCGCGTTCCTGCTCATCAGGCATCCAGTCCATTATCGCTTCGCCGTCATGAACCTCGCCGATTTTGTGGGAACGGCCCGTATAGTAAAGTATCCGTTCAGTTACCGTTGTCTTGCCGGCGTCAATATGGGCTATAATTCCGATATTCCGTATATTTTTGATGTGAGTCTTTTTTTTCATCGTATCAAAAGCATATTTGCTTTAAAGGGAAAACCAAGATCAATATGACCGGCCAGGGTCATAGATTCGCGTCCTCCGATCAATATTTTTACGGCATCGATTTCAGGAATATTCAATATTAATGAATTAACGATTGAGTATATCGTAAAAAGCTCTGATTTTATTCCGCCTGGGTGAGAGTCTGTTATTGTATTTGATATATCGACATAAGCTGTTCCGTCCCGGGTAACATAGAGCGCCCTGATCGTTGTACCTTCGGGAATTGTCCTCATAAGTTGTTTCCGTGGACCGTCTATCAATGCCTCGATAATGATTTTAGCAAATTCGGCGGGACTGTCAGAATGAAAAAGAGTTCTTTCTTCTGCTGTCAGAAACGAATTGCTCTTATCAGAAAAATAGAGATGGACAACTAACTTGTCCGAATATTGTGTATCCGTTGTTGGGACGTTTTGGTTAAATTTATCCTCAGTCGACGATTTTAAGGGCATATTCAATAGCGCCATGCAGACAGCGCTAAGCGCAATAACGACTAAAATAGTATATAATACATGGCGCTTTGTAATCATGATGTAACATTTAATAATTTTATAACGTTCAGATGTTCGGCATCAACGTATGTTCGATCAGACCACATTTGATTGTTTAAAAAAATGACATGGTTTTTTAAGCCAATACAGTTGCGATGTCAAGAGCAGAAGGGCATCCGTGATATACAATAATATAAATAAAAAAAGGCCGGTCCCATAGACCAACCCTTTTTAAATGTTTGGTGGAGCTGAACGGGATCGAACCGTCGACCTCATGACTGCCAGTCATGCGCTCTCCCAGCTGAGCTACAGCCCCAAATAAAGAAATTTAACAAAAGGCGATAAATATGTCAATAAATATTTTACTAGAACCTGCATCCATTGTTATCGAAGATGGCTATCAATTGCAGAATATAGGTTTTGTAGCATTTTATGACCGGAAGGTGTTGACAAAATTAAAGATAATAAATATTATTAATTTTTTAAAATTTGCAACATATTGTATATATAAGATTTTTTAATATAGATGATTTGGGTTGATTTAAGACGGATAGTCTTGTAAAAAGTCAAAAAATGCTCAATTACGCTTAAAAAGGTTTTTTACAAGTTCATCAAGAATAACAATCTCGTAAAAAGTCGAAATTCGACGGCAACGTAAAAAGCTCAATATTCAAGGCGCGCAAATCCTGAGGAATGAGGCGTACTTATAGTACGCTGCGATGACGAAGGATGTAGCGCAACGCAGAAGTTGGACTTTTTACGAAGCCGTCAAGAATAGGAATCGATACTTGATGAGGTAAGGCATGGCTTCAAATAATTTACCAAGATTTAGTAAACTATCGGTAGCAAATAATACTCCTAATACCAAAAAAGTCGGAATGTATAAGGAATTTGATGCTACAGAGCTCTATTGCTCTAAATGCAAACGTCCGGTTCCGGTTCGAAAGCGACTTCTGCTTGTCCTGCCCGAGGGTGATAAGTATGAATATTTGTGTGTGTTTTGCTTAGAGACTGTGGGGACAAAGATGGATCGACATGTGAAGCCTGTGTCGGTAATAATTTAACTCGCATATTTGATGAACAATATCGATAAGTATAAATAGAGAGGAAATATATGCTCAGGTTTATGCGGCAACAAGCTGGTAATTGGTTAATCAAAGTACTTTTAGGCGCCATTGTTATTGTATTTATATTCTGGGGCGTAGGAAGTTTCAGGGCACAACGAGGCGGCAGGGTTGCCCTTGTCAATGGAGATCAGATCACGCTGGATGAGTACAGGGAGGCATATAATAATCTTATTGAACAGTTGCGCGAAAGATTCGGGAACAACTTGAATGAAGATATGATCAAGATGCTTCAGGTAAAAAAGCAGGCTTTGAATCGACTTATCGATAGCAAGCTCTTGGTTCAGGAAGCCAGGAGGTTTAAGTTTCGTGTTTCAGACAAGGAGCTTGCCGATGCAATCATCCAAATCGGGGCATTTCAGAGTGCCGGGGTATTTGATAACCGCCTTTATCAAAATGTTCTGGGTCGTCTCAGAATGACCCCCGAAGAATTCGAGATAGCCCAAAGAGATGCCATGCTTATTGAGAGATTAAAAGTGCTCATCACAAGCAGTGCTAAGGTTTCAGACCAAGAGGTCAGGGAGTGGTTTAACTGGGCCAATGCATTGGTAAATATTGATTTTGTACGGTTTGATCCCGACAAATATAAAGATATCAAGGCGTCCAGCGAAGAAATAAAAGCATTCTTTGAAAAGCATAAAGAAAATTATAAAACAGATGCCATGGTGAAAGTTCGATACCTTCATTTTGACCCGGATAAATACCGGTCCAAGGTTTCAATTTCTGATGAAGAACTACAGGATTATTTTGATGAAAACCAGGAAGAGTTTAACACGCCGAAAACGGTTGAAGCCCGACATATTTTGCTAAAGGTCGATCAGAATGCCGGTCCTGAAGATGTTGAAAAGGCGAGAAAAAGAGCTTTAGATATCCTGAAGATGGCCAGAGAAAGAAAAGATTTTGCTGAGCTGGCCAAAAAATATTCAGAAGGACCAACCCGAGACAGGGGAGGATACCTGGGTACATTCAAAAGGGAGGCCATGGTAAAACCCTTTGCCGACAAGGCTTTTTCATTGAAAGCCGGGGAAATCAGCGAACCCGTTCGCACGCGGTTCGGATGGCATATTATCAAGGTCGAAAAGGTAAATGAAGCATCCGTCTTATCTTTTGATGAAGCCAAAAAGAAAATACAAAAGAAACTGACCCAAGATAAAGCAAAAAATCTTGCGTACGACGAAGCAGAGGCGGTTTCTGATGTTTCTTTTGAAGGGGATGATCTGTTAAAATCAGCAAAAGAACGAAAACTGAAAATTTTGACTACAGATTTTTTTACAAAAAAAGGTCCGGAAAAAGGTATTAAAAACCGAGCAAAGTTTGCATCGGCCGCCTTTGATTTTGCGGTTATGGAAATAACCGATATACAGGAATTTGAAAACGGATATTATATCCTTCAGGTAATCGAAAAGATACCCGAAAAGATACCCGAACTTAAGAAAGTCAAGGAGAAAGTCCGGGTTGATTTAATACAGGAAAAACAGAATGCAAATGCGAAAAAGGATGCAAATACATATCTGACTGCTTTAAAAAGCGGCAAATCCATGACCACGGAAAGCAAACATTTTAATTTTACTCCAACATCTACAGGTTTTTTTAAACGCAGTGATTCGATTCCTAAAATTGAATTTGAGCGTGAAGTTTCCAAGGCTGCTTTTCAACTTACACCTGAAAAAAAATTGCCGGAAAAACCCATAAAAGGTACAAAAGGGTATTATGTTATTCAGTTCAAGGATAGAAAAACTCCGGAATTTGAAGAATTTAACACGGAAAAATCATCGATAAAGCAAAGATTGCTCCAGCAAAAGAAAACCAGAACCTTTGATGCTTTGCTGGCGCAAATAAGAAGCAACAGCGAAATTACCATTAAAGAAGGGTTTTTGGAATAGCCTGCCTGGTTCCTAAATCGCCACGCAATTTCCATACAATTTCCATGCGTTAAGTCTTGCGGCCGAGAGAAACCAGGCTTTTAAAGAAATGAGGACTATTCCCCGATTATTTTGACCAAAACCCTCTTACGTCGTCTTCCGTCAAACTCTCCGTAGAATATTTGCTCCCAGGTTCCAAAGTCGAGCCGGCTTTGTGTAACTGCCACAATCACCTCGCGTCCCATGATCTGTCTTTTCATATGCGCATCTGCGTTGTCTTCTCCCACGTTGTGCCGGTACTGCGAAACCGGTTCGTGAGGCGCCAGCTTTTCAAGCCAGACGTCATAATCATGATGAAGACCTGATTCATCGTCATTGATGAATACAGACGCTGTGATGTGCATGGCGTTACAAAGCACCAGACCCTCCTTGATTCCGCTTTCTTTGAGGCAGGCTTCAACCTGAGGGGTAATATTAATAAGCGCACGCCGTGTCGGCACTTCGAACCACAATTCTTTTCGATAACTTTTCATTGGACGATCCTCCGTTAATATTTCTCGATTATTTTTGAAATAATATTATATTGTCGGTTTCGTTTCAATGGTTATATATGTGCACGTCCTTAGATAGTGTCCATCCATAAACGGCATCTTTCGGCCCCCGGCGGCGTTCTCGCTCGTTTTCAATCCTCGAAA
>JAYEFV010000490.1:0-1841 GCA_034658755.1 Thermodesulfobacteriota bacterium
TCTGACAAGGGCATTCGTATCCAGCGCAATCAATTTATTCCCCTTTCAGTTCTTCTTTTTCGGATTACGGCGTCCATTTCTTGAACGGAAACAGGTTGCTTAGGGTTTCGGTGTTTTAACATACCAAACAGTTCAGAGGCCGGAATCTGTTTATTTGTAATCATCACCTTTCCTTCTTCAAAAGGGATAAAAACAATTTTGTCAAATTTCTCCACCTTAAGAAACTCTCTAATTACTTTGGGAATAGTCACCTGACCTTTTGAAGAGACTGTACTTGTAATCATATGTATTTCCTCCATAATCAAACAGAATCCAACGCTTTACAACATTAGGGAGAATGCTAAAAAGCTTTACCATATGGTAAGGATAACATTCTGTCTTGTTTTGTCAACGAAAAAAACATGAACCCGCCCAATACTGCCGTTCAGGGAACAGCATAGGAGTCAGGTCTTCATTCTTGACAGATTGCGAAGAATTTAACCCCGATGAAACAAATAAAAAGGTTTCATTGGGACGGGATTGGGGATGTCCATTCGATTATAAGTTTCCAAACATGGAGGCAGGCGCTTCGCTAGGAAGAGGGACGAGGGAAGAAGGAGGCGAAAAAACTATATCTTCATTTCCAGGCCGAGATGTATTTTTAAAGCGGTTTCTATGCGGGCCATACTTTCATCATCCAGCATACCGATGGCATTTATTATCCTGCGTTTATCCAGAGTACGGATTTGATCTGCTTTCACCTTTGAATCCTTCGGAAGATTGCCCGCTCCTTTGGGAAGTTTAACCTCAAAAGGATAGATCTTTCCCAAATTCGTTGAGGTGACCGGCAGAACGGTTATCGTTCCGGAGAAACGGTTATTGATATTGTTTGAAATGATAACAACAGGTCTTGTTTTTGAAATTTCACGACCTATGGTCGGGCCCAATGATGCAAGATGGATTTCGCCTCTATTAATAGTCATCCCAACCCTCCAGATCGGCGGCTTCAAATTCAGATGCCATCTCGCAGCTTTCGTTGTAACCGGCGCGATAGCCTTCGGCCAGTTTTTTTTTAAGATCTTCTTTTTGGGCTTGGCGCACTTTTAGCTGAACAGCTTCAGCGATAAACAGGCTGCGTTTACGAGGCCCGGACATATGATCTATGAGGTGGACCAGACTTTTTGGCAATGTGATGTTGAGACGGATGTTGTCGGTGCCCATTTTTACTCCTTTATGTGTGTATTTTATTATGTATTAATATACACCATCATGGCGGGTTGTCAAGGGGAATAATCAAGAATAAAAGAAAAGGGGGCAGAGGTCGGAGGTCAGGTGTCAGGGGTCAGGGGTCAGGGAAAACGGCTGGGAATGGCAATGGGGGTCGGACCACAACAACATACTGAAATAATATATAAAACGTCCAAAACTTGAGTTCAATAAGACCTTAAACGGCCCTTTTCAGGGTAAAAAATACACTTCTAAGAAAAGGTTCAGGGTTCAGAGGTTTAGGGCTTCGCCCTGCGGGCTACGACCCCACAAGCAAGGGTTCTGGGTTCATTGAATTCATTGAGTTTATTGGGTTTATTGGAAAAAAGTGAGGATGCTGGGAGGAAGAGGAAAGGCGAGAAGATTAGAAGATAAGAAGGTGAGCAGTTAAATACGCTACACCCCGGTGAATCCCCTTTGGGGTTTGCGTTGCAAAATTTCACAGGGCGAGCGGAGGACTGAAGACCCCGGTTAAATCAGCCCCGGTAAACAGAAAAAATAGGTTTCATCCCGGTTAAATGGAACGAACAGATTTAACTGGACAGGCTGGGTAAAATTAGCTCGTCTTCTGCATAGCAGTTAAATAAAAGCCAAAA
>JAYEFV010000491.1:0-7835 GCA_034658755.1 Thermodesulfobacteriota bacterium
AATATCTTAGAATAAAAAGGGGAGAATTTAAACATGAAACTTCGCTTAATTCTACTGCTCCTATCTTTATTTGCGTTTTTGTCTGCTTCCACAGGAGGATATCTTTATTATTCATCATTAAAAACATCTGCGTTTCAAGAGGTTGAAAGGCAGGCCGTTACACGTGCGGAAATGATCAGGAAAAATCTGTCTTCCTTTCTTTCGGAAAATATAAAACCGGTAAAAACCTTGGCCGGGATTCAGGAGTTGCAAGCCCCCCTAGTCAAACCCGACGATAATTCGCTGGCAAAAGCGAATGCCATGCTCGACCATTTTAAGACAACGCTAAATGAGGACGTCTGCTATTTGATGGATTCTTTCGGAAATACCATAGCCTCCAGTAATCGCAATGATGCTGACAGTTTTGTGGGGGAAAATTTTTCCTTTCGACCATATTTCCGGCAGGCTATTCAGGGTGCGCCCTCCACTTACATGGCCCTGGGCACAACGTCCGGCAAACGAGGGGCTTATTATAGTCATCCGGTCTACAAGAATGGACAAGGTGATCCAATAGGGATTGTTGTAATAAAAGCATCCATCGAATTTATTGAAAAGGAATTAGCCACAAGCTCTGACGAAATTGTGTTAGTCACAGACCCTCAAGGCGTTGTTTTTATATCTAATCGCAAAGACTGGCTTTACAATGTATTATGGGAGCTTTCCCCTGAACAAATTTCTCAATTTGCCAGATCACTTCAATTTGGTAAAGGGCCGTGGAATAAGATCGGATTGGAAATCCAAGGAGAAAAGTCCGCCGTAGATTCAGCCGGAAACAAATACCTGATGCACCAGTTGGGACTTTTTAATTATCCGGAATGGAACGTAATCCATCTGTATGATCTTAAAGCAATATCCAAAATCGTTTCCGATCCTCTGATCAAGATTACGGGACCTGTTGTCCTGGTATTATGTGTACTTGTAGGCCTGGCGGTTTTCCTGCTCTACAAGAAGGCAAGCGATGAAATCTTAAAGCGTAAAATGTTTGAAAATGCCCTGAAAGTTAGCGAAAAGCGCTACCGTATTATCTATCACAATACACCCGGCATGTTACATTCCATAGATACAAAAGGTCGACTGATTAGTGTGAGTGACAATTGGCTTGAGGTGTTGGGGTATGAGCGTGAGGAAGTTATCGGACAAAAGATTACCAGCTTTTTTACTGAAGCTTCACGTAATTACGCTGAAAAAGTCGTTTTGCCTGAATTTTTTAAGACCGGATTTTGTAAAGATATTCCGTATCAGTTTGTTAAAAAAAATGGTGATACCATAGATATACTCCTTTCAGCCATCGGAGAGCGGGATGATAAGGGAAATGTCATACGATCTTTGGCCGTCTCCATTGATGTAACTGAACGGAACCGGGCTGAAAAAGCCCTTAAACTTGCCAAGGAAGAACTCGATCGCTACTCCAAAGATCTTGAAAATCAGGTTGAAGAACGGACTAAAGAGATTACAAACATCCTCAATCAACTCAGGAGACTTTCTGGAAATATAATGGCCAATCAGGAAAAAGAACGTTCTGCCATTGCAAGGGAACTGCATGATGAACTGGGACAAATCCTGACAGCTCTGCGCATGGATTCGGTTTGGTTACGGGATAGGTTGGAGCAAACCGATCCCAAAGCTTCTCAGCGGGCCTTGACAATGTGCAGCCTGATCGATAAGACCATTGAGGAGGTCCGGGGCATGGCCATTCGACTGCGACCGGGCGTACTCGACGACCTGGGACTTGTTGATGCTCTGGAATGGTATACGTCCGATTTTGAAAAACGTACCGGGATTACATGTCTATTTGAGCACCACAACGTTCCGGACATCAATGATAAAGTGGCAACGGCAGCATATCGGATCACACAGGAAGCTCTCACTAATGTGGCACGTCACGCTAATGCAAGCCGTGTAGAAGTTACTCTACTGGGAAAAGATAGCACGCTGACCCTGGAGACAGTGGATGATGGAAAAGGTTTCAACACCCTCGATTTGACAGAAACAGAAGCTTTGGGTTTGGCTGGAATGCGCGAACGGGCCGGTCTTGTTGGCGGCGAACTGGAAGTTCAATCCCAGCCTGAAAAAGGGACCCGGGTAAAATTCAAAGTCCCAATTGATAGTATTTGACTCTGATGTTTTGCCATAGCGGTATTTATTAAAGAAACTTTATCCCATCTATTATTGACGATTGTCGATTGAAAATTGACGATTTTAAGATAAGATAGGAACATTAATAAAAAGACAAAATTACATCAATCTTCAATATGTGACCAAAGCGCCAAAATAGTTCAAAAATGATAAACTACTTCGGATTCAGAGTATGAGGATATCATGATTAAGGTATTACTGGCGGACGATCACAGTATAGTTCGAGCCGGGCTACGCCGCATTGTGGAAGAGAGCGAAGACATGGTAGTGATGGCCGAAGCGGCAGATGGCAAAGAGGCCATCCAACAGGTCCATAAAAACCTACCCGATGTGGCGATCATCGACATCTCCATGCCTGGTCTGGACGGATTGGAAGTCATCAACCAGCTTTGCTCTTATTATCCTAAACTGCCGATCATAGTCCTGACAATGCATGAGGAAGAACAGTATGTAGTGCGGGCCATCGAAGCCGGTGCCAGAGGATATATCACCAAACGGTCGGCGCCGGAGCAACTTGTGAAAGCCATTCGCAAAGTACATGCCGGTTTTCGTTATCTCACCGAAGATGCCGCTGAATTGCTGGCGTTTCGGGTGGCCAAGGGAGTTAAGGGGCGGTCTCCGTTGGACGCCCTGTCAATGAGAGAACTTCAGGTGCTCAGGCGTTTGGCCTTGGGACATACCAATCGCGAAATCGCCGAATCATATTGTATCAGCATCAAAACCGTGGACACTTACCGCTCCCGGCTGTTAAAGAAACTCAATTTGCGTAATAATGCCGAGCTTTCCCGCTTTGCCATCCAGAACCGGCTTATCGAAGCGTGATCACACCCTCGTTAACCTGTTCAGCTAGTCTGTCCCTAGTTTTTTAACGGCTTTTAAAAAATAACGGTAAAGCAAGTTTTAAATATCCGGCTAATCTTTCTCTTCGGGCAGCCGGACAACTAGTACGGGCTTTTTGGACCGCCGTATTACGCGCCGGGCGGTGCTGCCGATCAGGGCGTCTTCAAGAACTCCATGCCCCTGGGTGCCCATCACAATGAGGTTGCAGTTTCTTTCTTCAGCCTGCGCCAGTATTTCGTCTACCGGATTTCCCCGTATCACCAGAATCTCATCCGCAACAAAATCCTGGTCTTCATGGCTCCTTACATCCTCACAGAATTGACCCAGCGCCTCCCTGATGGGCACGTAATCTCTTTTTTTCCCGGTAAGGGTTTCTTTTGCTTCTTGGTAGTGTTGCTTTTTGATGGCCTCCCAGCGCTTTGCGCTGATATACCCGATGACACCTTTATCAACCATTTCCGGAACTTCAGCCAGTGCATGCAGAAGGGTTATGCTGGCGCCATAAAGATTGGCAAGGCTTGCAGCATAAGCAAAAGCATAGCGGGCATTTTCAGAAAGGTCTGTCGCAAAAAGTATTTTTTTTATTTCAACTTTTGGAAGTATCATTTTCCTGCCTCATGCAATAAATAATAATTTGCCAGAAATAGCGCGTCATTTGTTCTATGTGCATAGATGATTCAGGAACAACAAGATCCCTTGACTATATACTCTCTAAGCAGCATCGCCGCGCTATTTATAATCGCCTCAAAATTTTAATCAGGCTGGCGGAGCTTTTTTGAAACCCCCTTTTAAGTGCTTTATCCAAATACCGCTCATAATCCAGGAATAAGCATATGTGCCGATGATGATAAGCACAAATGTCTTCACGATGTCCATGGGGCTTCCATTTAAAGAGAAGGCCGGGACATAACCGAACAAAAACGGTGCCAGATAGAGAAATTTGGCAAACTTGAAAGAAGCAAAGGCGGTCCTCCACATATTGGCCCCTGCAATAGTGGCCCCCGCAAAGGCGGCTATACATACCGGCGGAGTAATATTAGAATCCTGTGACAGCCAGTATACGATCATGTGGGATGCCAACTCATTTACCCCGAGATGGATCAGTGCCGGTACCGCCACAACCGCTGTAATAAGGTACGCTGCGGTGACCGGGACACCCATTCCCAGTACAAGTGACGCTAAAGCGATATATAGAATAGTTAAAATCAGCGACCCCTTGGCAAGTTCGATCACGATATCGGCAAAAGTGAGTACCAACCCGCTGTAGGTGAGCACGCCGATGATAATGCCGATAACCCCAACGGTGGCGCCGATCTTGAGGCTGCTCTCCGTGCCTGCCCGGGAGGCCTCCACAAATCCCTTCAGCCCGATTCGTGTATCCTTTCTAAACCAGCTGATGACAATACAAGTGACCAGGCCCAAAATCGCGGAATAGCCCGGAGAAAAGCCTATCAGCATAAGTATGGTAATAATGATAAGCGGCATGGTGTAGTACCACTCTTTTTTCAGGATCACCATGGCAGGATGTTCACTTTTTTCGCCCTTAATATTGTGAATCTTGGCCTCAAAGTGCACCATATTATAGACGCTGAAGACATACATAAGGGCAGGGAATATGGCGACCAACATAATTTTGGAATAGGGAACTCCCGTGAGCTCAGCCATAATAAAACCACCGGCACCCATGATAGGGGGCATAAACATTCCTGAAATAGAGGCGGCCGGCTCAATGCCGCCGGCAATATGGGGCCTGAATCCCGCTTTTTTCATCATGGGAATGGTAAAAGCGCCCGTTGATACCACGTTAGCGATGGCGCTTCCTGAAATGGAGCCGAAAAGGCCGCTGGCAATGACGGCGACTTTGCCCGGTCCACCGGTTCTATGTCCCACGGCAGCTAGGGGGAAATCGACGAAAAATTTTTGGGCACCGCATTTTTCTAAAAACGCACCAAAAAGAACAAACAAAATAACATAGGTGGCCAGAACATTGGCCATGATGCCGAACACGCCGTCGCTCTTGTAGAAAATGCTCGTACACACTCCCGGAAACGTGTCGCCCGCATGTGCGAAAAGATCGGGAGCATATTCACCATAGACCCCGTAAACAAGCAGCAGCACCCCCATGACAACAAAGGCATTACCAACCACCCGCCGGGCCAGCTCTATGCCGATGAGAACACCGACAATGGCGACTGCCATGTCAAAAGGAGTCTCTATGCCGGTACGGTAGTTGATGGCTTCAAAATTGAGAATCCAGTATCCGATGCTAAAGATGGAAAGGAGGATCAGCAGATAGTCGACAACTCTCATTAATTTATGCTTTGATTTGTAAGCGAGAAAGACGAGGATATAGGTTATGATGACGTATATCCCCCGGTGATACTGGGTAGCCGCCGGCTTTAAAACTGCCGAATAGGAGTAAAAAAGGACCAGACTTACGGATAATACGTCAAAAATTGATTTTTCTATTTTGTTTAATTTTTCATACACTTTTTTACCCCCCCCCTCGTTATGTTTATAGGTTCCTATCACCCATTACCCATAACCTATCACCGTTATCCTATTTAAGCATTCCTTTTTCTTTCCAGAATTTTTCGGCTCCTGGATGGAACGGGGTGACAATATTGGTGCCGCCGGTTTGCAAGCTCATATGTTTAAAAGTCTTTTTCTGGGATACCATGTGTTTCAACCCCTCATCCGTGTAAATAATGGAAAGGAGCTTGTAAACTACATCAGCGGGGACCTTAGCGTTGGCCACCCATAGCGCGCTGTCCTGGAATGAGGGCGAGTCATAATCCACTCCCTTGTAGGTTTTAGCCGGAACTGAAAGTTTTGAAAAATAAGGATACTTTTTATAGAATCCTGAAGCTTCGGCATCTGCATCCAGGTTGAGGAGGGCGATGTCATTGGTCTGGGCCGCCATGATCACCGCTCCGCTCGGAAATGCCGTGAACAGCCAGAACGCATCTAATTGGTTGTTACCGAAAGCGGCGGCTGCGTCATTGTAACCCATGGCATTGCGTTCAATCTTATCCCAGATGCCCATATGGCTGAAGAACAGCTCACAATTGGCAAACGCCCCGGAACCGGCATTGCCGACACCCACTTTCTTCCCGGCCAGATCTTTTACGCTTTTGATCCCCGAACCGGCCTTGACCACCAATTGAGCTGGAGCGCCGTATAACCAGGCAACCGCTAAAACATTTTCATATTTTCTGGTATCATTTTTCATCTGGCCGTTTCTTCCCAGCCAGATATGACCGGAATATACTACGCTCATTTGCTGTCTTCCGGCGTTTGTTTTCCTCAAATTTTCTACAGAACCTGCGGATGTTTGCGCCTTTACAGAAATTTCTTTTTTGAGGTCTTTAATCGGCTTATATACCTGTATAGCGTTTGCAACCACCTGAAACGTCCCGCCAGCCGGCCCGCCGCCAAAAATGATTCTTGTTTTAGCAAACGAATCCGCGGAAAAACCAAAAGTTATCATTGAAAACGCACAGATACCAATGATAACGATAAAAAGCTTGTTTCTCATTGTAGTCTCCTTCTTTTAAACGAATTTTTACTTATGGCGCCAATTTTCATTATTCGACATTAGAATAATATTCATTGACTCTTGCTCTAAACTTTTTAGTTTCTTCGTTGAACCACCTCCTTCCTTACATAAAATCGGTATAATTTTTACCATTAATTAGAACCCCTCCAATCGGGAGGCGGAACAAACTTTTCAGTTGCAAGCTCTTCACACCAGATGCACTCGAATTTACCATTAATGATCTGCAAAACCTGTGTGGGGAGGCTATTTTGCCTCTGGAACTTAGCATAGGATGAAAATTTGACGGGGCCGAAAGGGGTTATCATGTCGGTGTTGTCCAATGCCGCCCGGATGCTTCCAGGGCGATAGGATCCAGCCCTCTTTAAAGCATCCGCGGCCACAAGGAGTGCTACATAAGCTTCGGCGCCATGATAGTCCGGTGGTACGGAATACCTTTTAATATACTCGTCGTAATATTCTTTGGTTCCAGGATATTTCAATTGGTGGGTCCACAGTGTTGCAGTTAAGAGATTATTCGCAAGGTCTCCGATCTTGTTGATGAATTTTTTGTGGGTAAAACCGCCTGCACCGCCGCACAGCAATGAATTGATCTTTGACTCCCGAATCGTTTTCGTCAGTAACGCCGCATCATTGAGATAAGATACCATATAGATCACATCCGGCGCCTCTTTTTCAACCCGGGCAACAATGCGTTTGAAATAGTCCGGTCTCAGTCTTTCCTTGTGATAGGGCTCGATCCCGCGAATATCAATGTCATTCTCACGGCAAAACCACATCATCCTCAGTGCTAAACCGGTACCGTATGGACTGTTTTCATAGACAATTACCATGGATTTCGGCTTGATCTTTTTCAACAGGAAATCCTCCAGTCCTTTTGCATATTTGCTGGCCGGAGGATTCAGCCGATAGACATTTCGCCATTTTCTTTGCGTGATCCTGTCATCCGAAGCCGTGCATACCAGCAAGGGCATATCCAACTTGTCCGCAACCCGAGCCATATACACGGTATTGCTGCTGTGATAAGCCCCCACCAGCATAATTACCCCAGATTTTTTTACGAGTTCTTTGACAATCTTTTCCCCGGGTTTTCGCTCTCCTTGGTCATTGCCGTATACCAGTTTCAAAGTCCGGCCTTTGATTCCGCCCTCCTTATTGATAACTTCCAACGCCATTTCAATCGAATTTTTCATCATGGTCGCATAGGGAAACTTCTCTGAATGGAGAACGCCGACGACAACCGGTTCCAACGCCATCCCAATTT
>JAYEFV010000492.1:0-7806 GCA_034658755.1 Thermodesulfobacteriota bacterium
AAAAATCAAAATAAGGACGCCGGTTATCCGTTTGACCAAAGCTCAGATTATTAAAAAAGGTATAGAATTGGGGATCGATTACTCTGTGACCCACAGCTGTTATGACCCCTCGCCTCAGGGTCTTGCATGCGGCAGGTGTGACAGCTGTTTTTTAAGAAAAAAAGGGTTTAATGAAGCAGGGGTAGACGATCCCACAAGATATGCTTAGGCCCTTACTACAGCAACATCGATAAAATTTTTCGATGTTGAAATGTCCAATATCCAATTTCCAATGTTCAATGTTCAACTGAAAAATACTTGAAAATTGGATATTGAGAATTCGACATTGGATATTAGCTGTTTCTCAAAAGGCACTTTTCACAATTCATAACAAGGATTAATATCATGTCAGAAAAAGGTATTGTATTTTTTCCGGAAAGATATATCGAAGCAACACCCAAAGATTACGGTTTAGAGTCCTATGAAGAAGTTTTCTTTCCCGCACAGGACGGCACCCGCCTGCACGGCTGGTTTGTACACGGGCCCGATGAACGGGCGGTATTGCTCTGGTTTCATGGCAATGCCGGTAATATCAGCCATCGTCTGCATAATCTTAAAAAGCTGCACGACGCCCTTAAAATCCCTATTTTTATCTTCGACTATCGTGAATACGGCCTGAGCCAGGGTGAAATCTCAAAAGCCGGAACCTTCTCCGACGCCCACGGAGCCTTCCGATATCTGACAAACGAAAAAGGGTTCCAAAAATCTTCTGTATTGTTGTTTGGCCGATCTCTGGGAACCGCTCTGGCAGTGGATATTGCCAGTAAAGAAGAGTGCCTGGGGATAATTCTTGAAGCTGCTTTTACTTCAACGGATGACATGATGCGGCGATATTTCCCTTTTTTTGCACCGCAACCAAAGTCGGTCGTCAAATATGACAGTTTGTCATTGATTGACAAAATTAAGTCACCCGTTCTGTTTATTCACGGGCAATTCGATCAGACAATCCCGGTTTCCATGGCCCGTCGTCTATTGGAAAAAGCTCCGGATCCCAAGGAGTTCTATGAAATTGCGGGAGCCGATCATAATGATACATATCTTGTGGGCGGCCAAAAATATTTCGTTGTGTGGCAGAGCTTTTTAAACAAGTGTTTAAGTGAGTAACCTCCGGCAACATCGGTAGATTAATTTGTGAAGCGCCGCCCTCATATTGCAACAGTCGAGGTTTCAGTTGTATTTTTTTAAATAATTTATTCCAACTTGAATTTCTTTTTAAGAAAAAGATTTAGGCATACATCCACAACTTTTGGATCATATAAAATTCCTTTTCCTTTCAATATTTCCTCGAGAGCCTTATCGATTCCGGAAGCCGGACGGTAGGGTCGATGAGATGACATGGCTTCAACCACATCTGCTACGGCCAGGACCCTGGCTTCTTCTAAAATATCTTCAGCGAAAAGTCCGAATGGATATCCCGAACCATCCATTCTTTCATGATGCTGTAATATGGTTTGAGCAATTGGCCACGAAAATTTAATCCCTTTTAATATATCATATCCAATTTGAGGATGAATTTTAATTATGGACAATTCAGGCTCCGACAATCGTCCGGGTCGGCTGAGGATCGCCGCCGGAACATGTATTTTACCCAGATCATGAATAGCAGCCGCCATGCGTATTCCCTCAATACGGTCCCATGAAAAGCCCATATCCGTGGCTATGGCTCTGCTGAGCTTTGCCACACGGCGCTGATGTCCGGCCGTATGTGGGTCCCTTTTTTCAATGGTAAGGGAAATAGCCTGGATAATTCCCCCCATGGATTTTCTAAATTTTTCAAAACTCTGCTGAAGATCCGCCTGCATTCGTTTAAGCCGGGAGATATCCTTAAAAACCTCAACAATGCCGAGCAGTTCTCCATCCGGCCCGCGCAAAGGTGTTGCGGTTACAATGCAGGGAATCCTGGTACGGTTACGGCGCTGTTTGTCTACTTCATATTCAATACGTTCCGCACAGCAATAAATCCGAACCATTGGGCATCCGGCAGTGTCGCACAGGGCTCCCGGAAAGATGTCATAACATTTTCGGCCGATGCTTTCCTGTTCACTAAATCCTGATAAAACCGTAAATGTTTCATTAACTCGAACCACATTGAAATCTTTGTCAATTACAATAACACCATCGGCAACTGTCTGAAATATCTGACTCATCTCTGCAAGGTCGATTTTAGATGCTTTTTCCGATTGTTTAAGTGCAAGCACTTCTTTTCTAAGATTGCTTACCTCTAATTTCAGTTCTTCCTCGGTGATTCGTTCAGACATGGTGCCATCCTTTTTAGAAGTCAGAGGTTTCGCCCCATAGGCGCTAAATTGTTTTGTAAACATTCACAGGTTACATTTATGCCGTACAGGTTTATTTTAAAAGATGAACGTCCAACATATTAAAAAATGAACGTCCAACATCGAACGTCCAACGTTGAACATCGAATAATGATGTCGCTTCGCTCCTCAAATTATTCTAAAATCGATGGTACCTTGTGAATATTTATACCCTAAATGATCGAAAGTCGAGGATGCCCCAGATTAAAGGCATCAAGGACGAAGCTTACATATTTCTTCCCGGTTTAAAAAAGGCACCTTTTTGCCCAACTCGGTAATTTGTGGATCATCATCCAGCCAGTGCTTAATATTTCATGGCAACTCCTAACCCGGACAAGCCAGAACCAAAAATAAAAATTTTCAGAGAGAATAAAGGGCTGGAAAGAATTCGGTTTTGCAATGAGATAATAATGAAAATTCTTCAAGGGAAAAGCAAAAATACTTTTCCTTTGAAGAAAGGAATCTTTTATTAATAGGGGTGAAATTCTCGAATTCGATACAAGGGCTTTTTAGTCTCTTTATCGATTTCTGTGAAGTACTTATGGTATTCGGTGACTTTAAACAGCCCCATAAACTGATTACAAAGGGGATGCCCTGCCTTGACCCAGCCTACAATACCTTCATTATACCACCACACATTGGTGTAACCATATTGTGCCAGTCTCTCCCCTACGTAAGCCCCGCGTTTGTGTGTCCTGCACCACACCACGATTTTGGCGTCTTTATTTTTGATTTTTTTTGGGAAGGTGTACATATGACCGGCATGGATATGGTCCGTGCCGGCAATGTGACCCGCATAAAATTCCGGATGAGTCCGGATATCAACCAAATATGCCTGTTCCTGTCCGGCCATGACCTTGTCGTAAAGCTCTTTAAATTGCTGAACATTTAGCTGACGCTCCGCAGGGAAAGTTTTGATCGCCGTTTCCCAGGCCTTTTTCTCATTGGCTTTAAGCATTGCTGAATCGTCAGAAACAGCTGGACTTTTAGCAACAGCTGGACTTTCAGCAACAGCAAGACGGTTACCAACAGCACAACCGGCCGCAGCTATAGCAAAAACCATAACAAAGGCAAAAATAAACAATTTTTTCATGAGGTTACCTCCTTTCTGGTGTTTGTTGAAAATCAGATAGCGCCCATCCAAAATTATAAAATGGGCACAGTGTGTTTCCTGTTCATAAATGAGCTAAAATTCTATGCCGCAATCCTTCAGACCTGAAATACCTGATTCCACACTTACCGTATCATCAATTCCGTGGGCTGCAAGATTTATCTGGGCTTCATATGAGCGGATACCGGTGTTGCATAACAGAATTATTTTTTTATCCCTCGGCACCTCGTCACATCGCCTTTCCAGCTCATCATGAGGAATGCACTTCCAAATTTCCGGAAATTTCTCTTCAAAAGGTATGGCATCCGTACGCGCCCTACAGTCGAGGAAGAAACATTCTCCGTTGTTGCGAGACTCCCAGCACTCAACAAATTCCTCCATTTGCATAGGTTTATACATGCCGTCAAGAAAGTTTTCAGTGGTATTGCCGAGGGCGTTCACAATATCCATTGCAGAGGCAAATGGAGGGGAATAGGCAATCTCTAAATTGCTGACATCCTCCACCCTGGCTTTGTTAATAATAAGCGGGACAACGGCATTTATTCTTCCGACCATTTCACTTCCTTCGCCGCCCCAGCCCTGAATGCCTAAAACCGTTCGGGTTTTTATGTCTACAACAAGTTCAAGATATATTATTTCTTTCTCGGGGTAGAAATGAGCCCGGTCGAACTGGGCCACCTGAATGCTTACGGCGTCGAACCCTTCTTTTCTTGCGATATCGATGGAAAGCCCTGCGCCTGCCAGCGATTTTTCAAAAATTTTTACAACAAAACTTCCCACCCCTCCCTTGAACCGGGCGTCACCGCCTGCCAGGTTTGTTCCGATGACACGCCCCTGACGGTTGGCCATAGATCCCAAAGGAATGCAAGCCGGCTTGTCTGTGACAAGATTCTTTATCACTACACAGTCACCCCCTGAAAAAATCTCGGGATCAGAGGTCTGCATTCTGTCGTTCACTATGATATGCCCGCCCGGCCCGGTCTCAATACCCGCCTCTTTTGCAAGGGTCGTATTGGGCGCGATGCCTACAGACATGATGACCATATCCGCCGGGATGGTGCGTTTATTGGTTTTTACGGCCGTTACATATTCGTCTCCCTCAATGGACTGAACGATCTCCTCAAGATGGAAATTCACCCCGTTCTTCTCCATGCAGTGCTGGGCCATGATGGAGATGCTGCTGCTGACAAAGCCCGGCATGACCTGATCAAAATATTCGATAACCGTTGTTTCTATTTCCCACATATCGGCCAGTGCCTGGGCCATCTCGAGCCCTATAAAGCCGGCTCCTATTATAACCGCCTTCTCCACACTGCCTTGGGTTATTTTTTGCTTTATGGCAATTGCATCCCTTAAATTGCTGACATTAAAGACGTTCTTAAGGGAAGTCCCCGGCATATCCAGCTTTCTGGGAACGGAGCCCGTGGCAATCACGAGCTTGTCATAGGAAATATCAGTTTCTTCACCACTGCTCTTTTTGATATGTACCGTTTTATTTGAGCGGTCGATTTTCGTGACTTCGGTGCCTGCCATAGCGACAACACCCTTGTCGTTTAAGAAAAAATTTTCATCCCGGACCATGTGGAAACTGGTGGATCTGAGCTCGGTCTCGTCGCTCACATCCCCAGCCACATAAAATGGTATGCCGCAACCACCGTATGATATCAGTTCATCCTTGTCTATTATGGTGACGTTTGCATCCTGCCTGAGCCGCTTGAACCTGCAGGCGGCCTTTGCTCCAAGGGCGACTGCACCCACAATAACTACGTTTTCTGCCATTTGTAATCCCCTCTGTTAACTGTACAGTCCAAAGTTCTTCTAACTTGTTGATTTATTAGAATCATAAATTGGGTATCGTCATTCCCGCGAAGCTTGTCCTCGACCTGATCGGGGAGCGGGAATCCAGAATATCATCAGTACCATATAAATTGTGGATGCCGGATCAAGTCCGGCATGACGTAAAAACTTTAGACTCTCAAATTGAAATTATTCGAACCTTATATGTACTAAAATATATAAAAGCTTTTATTAACGCACCGTTTTGTAAGCACTATCGAAATCAAAAGTCAACAGACAAAATTTGCCTTATCATCGAAAAACAACCGTTTATTCCGTTTAGAATTTCCAAGGTGAACACATTTGATTTCGGTGCAGCGTAGCGACGGTGTGTTTCTCTTGGAAACCTACTGACTGTAGCACAAGTTTCAGTCGGTTGGAAAGAGATACACGCCGTCGTGGAGCGTTCTCCCTGTATTGGGATTCAAATGCGTTTGCCCTGTTCGAATTTCATGTTGCAGTTGACATGTCAGGCGCTAAGTTGTAAATTTTGTGCATTTTATGGCAAAAAAAGTTTGATCACACCACGAAGTACACGAAGATCACGAAGGTTATATATTTTATTCTTCTTTTACTTCGTGATCTTCGTGGTAAAAATAAAACCGATCTTTTTTGGTTCTCACCGAGCTGTAGGCTCTACCCTCCGGCCTGTAAGCCCTACGGGCTGGAAGCGGAGCCGGAGGCCGGCTTGTCCGGGTTAGGCAATTATATTTAGATTAATATTTTTTTACGATCATTTAGGGTACAAATAAAGTAACTCTGGAGGACTGCCGTGTATTCAAAAATACTTATTCTTCGTTTTCCCGCAACCGAGGTTGAAAAGCCGATTGTCTGTTATCTTGTGAAAGATTATGACCTTACTTTCAATATCCTCAATGCCGCCGTACTACCCAGGAAAGAGGGGCTCATGGTTCTGGAATTAACCGGAACCAGAAAAAATTTCAAAGACGGCGTACAATATCTCAAAAATCAGGGCGTTCAGGTTGAAAATGCCTCTCAGGAAATAAAGCGAATTAAAATAAAATGCACACACTGCGGCGCCTGTACCGCTGTTTGTCCAACCAAAGCGCTTTACATTCAACGGCCTGAAATGATAGTTGATTTCGATCAGAAAAAATGCAGCGTATGCGAACTCTGTGTGCCTGCCTGCCCAACCCGGGCCATGGAAATCCGCCCAACAAATAAAGCTTTTTTTTGAATGAAGCAATTAACAGCCATTGCCCTAAGCGGCGGCATAGATTCACTTGTAGCAGCATATCTGTTAAAGGAACAAGGTCATAACGTCATTGGAATTCACTTTATTACCGGATATGAAACCGATGACGGCGATAAAATAAGCGTCTTTCCAAACACGGATACATCACCATCGACACCTGCAAAAAAGTATGAGTGTCATATCATTTCTCATCTTGAAAACCGGCTGGGGATCGAAGTCAAACCAATAAACTGTAGGATTGATTTTAAAAACAAGGTGGTCAATTATTTTACACGAACCTACCAGGCCGGTCAAACTCCCAATCCATGCATGGTATGTAATTCCACAATTAAATTCGGGACTGTTTTCGATTTTGCTCACAAACTGGGCGCATCCATGCTTGCCACGGGTCATTATGCCGGAATAAGCAGAGACAATGAGGGGAGATTTCATCTCTTAAAAGGCGTGGATCCTAAAAAGGAACAGTCTTATTTTTTAGCCCTCATGAGCCAAAAACAGCTTGCATGCACCTTATTTCCTCTCGGGAAAATGACAAAATCTCAAGTTGTTAAACTTGCGCACAAAAAGGGTCTTGAGCCCATTAGAAAGAAAGAAAGCCAGGATGTGTGCTTTATCAGGAATAAAAACTACGGGGAATTTCTTGCGCTTCAAAAGGGATTTGAAGCAAAGCCCGGCCGGATAGTAGATGTTAATGGTAACCTGCTCGGCCATCATGGGGGGCTGCATCTTTTTACCATTGGGCAGCGACGGGGTATCAACCGCCCTTTCTCCGAACCCTATTACGTTGTTAGTATGGACCCCGAAAAAAACCTTCTGACGGTTGGCTTTAAAAAAGATCTCCTCTCTTTTGAATGCAGGGTTAACAACATCAACTGGATTAATCAAAAACCAAACTCCCCGATTAACGTCCACACTCGTGTCCGGTACCGCCACAACGCAGCAGCATCCAAACTATTTCCTGTTAACGAGGAAACCGCAAGGGTTCGGTTTGAAAAACCGCAATCCGCCATAACCCCCGGTCAATGCGCTGTATTTTATCGGAGTGACGAGGTTCTGGGCGGTGGGTGGATTGCTCCATAAGCGCTAAGTTATTTTTTGCGCCGGAAGGACTAATGAACATCGAACATCGAACGTCCAACATCGAATGTTGAATAAAAAAAGCGATTTTGAACAGCGAATGGTAATTGAGGAAAAAGATGACAAAGCAAAAGTATGATCTTGAGGAAAGGCTGCTTGAGTTTTCGGTGAGAATCATAAAAATTGTTGAACAATTGCCAAATACCATAACA
>JAYEFV010000493.1:0-1824 GCA_034658755.1 Thermodesulfobacteriota bacterium
CTCCGCTTATCAATGATAGCAAGCCCGGCATTTAGACGCTTTGCAAAGGCTCTGGCCCTTTCAACTCCACCCGCATCCGGAGAAACGATTACAAGATCATTCGTAAACTTTTTTCTGATATAATCGATAATAACCGGAGCAGCAAAAAGATTGTCCACCGGAATGTTGAAAAACCCCTGAATCTGACCGGAATGCAGATCCATTGTAATGATCCGGGCTGCACCGGCCACGGTCAGTAAATCCGCAACCAGTTTGGCGCTGATCGGAACCCTCGGCGCTACCTTCTTGTCCTGCCGTGCATACCCGTAATAGGGAATTACCGCTGTTATCCGGTCTGCCGAAGCACGCTTTAAGGCATCTAACATCAGAAGTAGCTCAACCAGATTTTCATTCACCGGAGAACAGATTGACTGAATTACAAAAACCTCTTTTGATCTTACGTTTTCATCTATTTCGATCTGGATCTCACCGTCACTGAATCTTTTTACCTTTTCCCCTCCCAGAGGAACATGGATATATTCACATATTTTTTGGGAAAGAAGCGGGTTTGAATTTCCTGAAAATATTACAAAATCACTCATTTATATTACCATTTACCATTGACGCAACCTGGCTGGGGCGGGAGGATTCGAACCTCCGAATGCAGGAACCAAAATCCTGTGTCTTACCACTTGACTACGCCCCACAATTAAACGTCTCGGAATTTCTACAACCTGTCAAAATTACAAGTTTTTTAGTGATAACCTGTTTATACCATCGCCATGGAAAAATGGAATGTTGGAATGCTGGAATATTGGGATAAGGGCGGAAATAAACCATTTTAATTGTAAAAAACTCCTTCAAACCCACCATTCCATTACTCCATCATTCCATTATTCCAATTGGGGCGAAGCCCCCAAGTTCAGATGCAGGGTCATCTATTTAAGACAAATTACCCCTGTTCCGGTTTGTCTCCTGTCTCCTTTGTCATCATATTGACAAGATACAACTGCCACTTGTCGTTCCCTGTAAGCGCGCGATTTGCCTTAAAGGCTGTATCCGAATCGGAAAAAAGGCCGAATACCGTGGATCCGCTTCCCGACATGAGCGCCCCCAGGGCGCCATGTCTTAAAAGAGCCTCTTTAGTTGTAAATATGCCAGGATACATTGATGCCACAGTAGATTCAAGATCATTGCATAAATGGCATCTCGGATCAAAGCTCTGCTTGTCCAAAAGAAAACTTCTAAGTTTTTTTTTGCAGTTTGTCAATCCCAAATTAAGATTTTTATAAACCTTGGCCGTTGAAATGCTAAAACCGGGAAAAATCAATAATATCTTAAAACTTTCAAGCCCTTTATAAGGTTTGAGCTTGTCACCGATACCGGTTGCTATTGCCGGTTTCCGAAAAATGAAAAAGGGCACATCCGCCCCGATTGAAAGCCCCATGGATATGAGTTTGTCCGGGGAAAATGGATAGCCGTAATGGCGATTCAATCCCAAAAAAACAGCAGCGGCATTGCTGCTTCCTCCTCCAAGACCGGCTCCAACCGGTATCTGTTTTTCTATGGAAATTTTTACCCCTTGATTTATATTCAGGGTGTTTAAAAAAAGAGATGCAGCGGCAAAGGCGAGATTTGTTTCATCTTCCGGAACGTCCGGGTGGCAACAGGAGACGGAAGTCTCCTTAACGCCGAAAGTAAGTGAAATCGTATCGTAAAGTCCGACACAGCACATCAGGCTGACCAGATCATGGTAGCCGTCGGGTCGTTTTCCCGTAATTTGGAGAAACAGGTTTATTTTAGCAGGAGAGAAAATCCTCATGACATATCCGGATTATCCCTTTT
>JAYEFV010000494.1:0-1823 GCA_034658755.1 Thermodesulfobacteriota bacterium
TATCGCAGAAAACATTACCATTTACACCAATGCAAATGATACTGCCCTGAACTGGGCATTAAGATTTTTTGGATGGCCCCGTTTGGGCGCTCCCGGAGAATTGGGGCTGACGCCTGAAGACCTTCAGTCTCTGAAAGGTTTGGGAAAAACGGTGATTATTGATGTTGCTGAGGCTGAGAACACCGCCTCAGGTAACGGACACGGTTATTTTATAAAAAGTCCGTGGGTAAGCACTGACATGCTGTTGACACTAAGATATGGCCTTAAGGCACCGGAAAGAGGGCTGTTAATGCGTAAAGAAGAGGCCGCCTGGAAATTTCATTCGAAATACCCATTAATAATTAAACGGTTAAGTGAAAATATGAAATAGCACATCTAAAAGTTCAAGATTACATATACAAATGTAAAATTTTATAGCCTTACCTTCAGGACAGTCATTTTTTACGAAACATTGAGTCCAACCAGATGGTATTTCCTATATCCTAAAACAAAATGAAGAAGTGCAAAAGAGGTGGATTGTTGAAAACCTGTGGTACTATTTAATCCTGAACACCTGTTTCCATTCTTCTCTTCCTTTTTTGAAAATAACTTCATTCTTGCCGATATGCGTTATTAAAACCTTTTCAACAGATCCTCCTTCCCGGAGCACACGA
Source organism: Thermodesulfobacteriota bacterium (assembly GCA_034658755.1). Lineage (GTDB taxonomy): Bacteria > Desulfobacterota > Desulfobacteria > Desulfobacterales > UBA11574 > S5133MH16. Next base: position 654 of record JAYEFV010000494.1, read on the forward strand.
CCGTTTATAACAGCAAGACGGCTTTCAGGATCGCTGGACCAGGCAATGGCCTGCAGTTGAAGCTTCGACTCATCAGCCTGTTTAACGGGTATGGATAATATTCTTTTGTTTTTTGAATTTTGTCCGGATTTTTCAGCTTTCTTTTTGGTGTTGTTATCTTTTTGAATTAAATTCTGATCAACTATCTTCTTTTTATCAGGGCTTAAAGATTTTGTAACTATAATTTCCGTTTTTTTAACCGATACCGGTTTCTTTCCCCGGGGCTTTATGTCGGGAGGGAATTCCTTGTTTGTCGCTTGTGTAACCGCTGGAATTTTTTCGCTGACCCTTTTGGCGGGCTTTTTTTTCTGAGAAAAATCCCGGTCGGCCGTCTTTTTCGCGATACGGCTTAACGGTTTTGAATGTTTGGTTTCCGGTTTTGGTACCGGTGGCGGTACATTTTCCCAGGGTTTCCGGCCCAGAACCAGCCCTCCGCCTGCAGCCAGAATTATGGCCGCAAAAATGACAAAAAACTGTTTTTTTAAACGCAGATTATCCGTTATACGCTTATGGATAGTTTTTTGCGTATCTATTTCTTGTTGCCAGAATCGAATTTCGCTTTTATCTGGCAACTCGTTTTCAATCTTTTTTAAGGCCTGTAATATGGAACTCAATTTTAATCCAATCTTCCTATCCCGGGTATAAATACGTCATCGAATATTCAAATTAGAAAACTTTGAAATATGAGGAATTCCTTTGAAATTTTTTTCATTGTACAGTGCTATCTTTGTTGTGGATCCTACAACACCGTCTACATGTATTCCGTATTTCCCCTGAACATATTTTATCGCCTGCCTGGTGTTTTCATCATAAAACGGGTTAATTTCAACCGTGTTGAATCCAATATTCCGTAACAGCATTTTCAGTGTTATTATGGAATCTCCTGGAGAATCCAGCGGAATGGTACCTGACAGAGAGAGGAAATTTTTCCACGGAATATATGCCACGCCTGACCAATATGATTCTAAATCACTCGGTTCCAACTCTATTGAAATATCTTTTTTCCCTCCTCTGAGAGCAATTTTTTCGTCATCTATTCCATTAAGAGTAAGATATACCGGAGGAAGGTTTCCGGGGAGATGGAACGCTAAAATGGCCGGCAGATTTAATTTTTGTACCGCGTTAAAACTA
>JAYEFV010000495.1:0-1819 GCA_034658755.1 Thermodesulfobacteriota bacterium
CTAAAAGACTTTGTAAAAAAGCAGCGTAAAATCCACGGACTGACCCAAATGAAGCTTGCCCAAAAGGCCGGGGTTGGATTGCGGTTTATCAGAGAGTTGGAACAGGGCAAAGCAACTCTGAGGATAGACAAAGTGAACCAGGTTCTTCAACTATTTGGCAAAACCCTCGGCCCTGTTGATTGGCGTCCAGGCATTGATGATAAAACCTAAACTGAGCGTATCAAATAGTGACAGGAATATAAAAAATTAATAATTATAGATAAATATACATTGCTAAAATAGCTAATAAGTCTCATCCAATAGGTGAATGTATTTATGTAAAAAAATTGTCACAATTTGAAACCCTTCGGGATTGCCGAGTTTACCGAATCTGCTGCGTTATGAGACATTTGCAGTAGCAGACTACGGCTGCATGTCTCATGCCTTGCATCTCCGGTAAACTCGACAATCGCTCAATTTAGGTACAATAAATGGCATATAAACAGAAAAAAGCGTTCGTCTATTTATGGGACAGGAAAGCTGGCGTTCTTGAACAAACAGAAAGGGGATATTGCTTTGCTTATGACCCGGAATACCTTTCCTCACAAAAGGCTCAACCCATAAGCCTTACGCTACCCCTAACTGATGAGCCTTACGAAAGCGATCGGCTGTTTCCTTTTTTTCTGGGCCTGATCCCTGAAGGCTGGCTTCTTGACCTTACCAGCCGAACGTTAAAGATAGATCCGGAGCGTTCTTTTGATATCCTTCTTGCCACATGTAGTGATTGTATCGGTGCCGTCAAGGTTATTCCGATCGATGAGGAAAACAACTAGTTTCCATCCAGAAATGGCCCTTTTTCCGATGAGCTGCGTTCTCCGCGGGTTTCCGTCTGCGGCGTACCTGATGTACGCCTCAACACAAGCCCTTGTGCGGCCTTGCCCATCGAAAAAATTGCTCTTTTCTGAATTGGAAACCACTTAGTGTTTTTTTTCAACAACTCATTTGCGAATGGACACTAACTAATGATCTATAAATGTTTTTCATGTCAAAAACCTGAATCCGGAGAGGATCTTTTAAACGGATACCACCCAAAATGCTCGAAAGCGCTTTTTGGAACCCGTCAACCCCCAAGTGTGCCCTTTAAGAGCACTGAGGTGACTGCTGAAGCTCAAAAAATGGTCGGTAGAATGTCGATTTCGGGCGTACAGCCCAAACTTTCTGTTATCCATGATCGCAAACGCCATGCGTTGATTGCGATTGATACGGGGGGACTCTATATCCTCAAACCGCCGACGGATCGTTTTGAATCGCTTCCTGAAAACGAGAATCTGTGTATGAACATTGCATCCGCTTATGAGATTGCAGTTCCGAATCATGGGTTGCTACCGCTGAAAGACAACCGGTTGGCATATGTTGTGAAGCGCTTCGATCGGCTTGAAGACGGTTCAAAACTCCAGCAAGAAGACTTTCAACAGCTTCTTCAAGCCGATGATAAATACTCCGGTTCCTATGAAAGCATCGCAAATTTTATAAAGAAACATTCCGATGTTCCGGGACTCGATCTGGTAAGCCTGTTAGAAAGGGCCTTGCTCTTTTTCGTGCTGGGTAATGGTGACGCGCATCTGAAAAACTTTTCTCTGGTTAGAAAACAAGACGTCGGTTATCAACTTTCGCCTGTCTATGATATCGTCAATTCCAGGCTTGTACTTCCCGAAGAGAAAGAGGAAATGTGCCTAAGCCTTCAAGGAAAGAAAAATAAAATATCAAAAAAAGATTTTCAGCGGCTGTCCGAACATTTTGGACTGCTCGGCAAACAGGCCGGTAACGCTTTGGAACGTTT
>JAYEFV010000496.1:0-7782 GCA_034658755.1 Thermodesulfobacteriota bacterium
TCCCCGGCCGGATTGTTGTGGGCATTGATGCGCGAAACGGGCTTGTTGCAATCGAGGGATGGACAAAAACCACTAAAATCAAGGCAGTTGATCTTGCAAAACAGTTTGAGGATTGCGGTGTCGCCGCGATCAATTTTACAGACATCCACAGGGATGGGATGCAGACCGGTCCCAACATTGATGAAACCCGGCGTCTGGCAGAAGCTGTGTCCATCCCTGTGGTTGCTTCCGGCGGCGTCTCAACAATAGAAGATATTAAAAATATACTACCGTTAAAAGAAGCAGGGGTTGTGGGTGTTATCACGGGCAGAGCGTTATACAGCGGAAGTCTGAAACTTAAAGAGGCTATTGAGATTGCAAAATAGCAAAATTAAGGTGTCAAATATAACTATTGTCCATCCATAAATGGTCTTTTTGCCCTATCTCTGCGTTATGCTCAAAAAATAATCCTCGGAATATTAAACATATGCCTGCGGTTATTTTTTTCGCATGCCTTGATCTTGAACAAAAATCCTCATTTATGGATGGACACTAACTGATTGAATTGATTTAAATACCAATAAAATTTCTTGACAAAATTAACTTCAATAATTAAGTTTTAAGTTTACGCTTTAAAAACTTTGATTATTAAAGTTTGACAGTCTAGTAAAAAGTCAGATTTTGATGGAACTTATTATAGAACAGATACAGATCTTCGATTATTTCAACTTAAATACATATTAAGCACATACGAACATGTGCAAAATTTCATCCCATTTACGATCCTTCCATTATTGTCAGTCATTCCGGTTTCATAGCGATGGAGGTTGGTCTTTTTGACAATTTATATTCCTGAAGATAAAGTTTCAGAAATTAAGAATACAGCTGATATCGTTGAGGTAATTTCGGAAGTGGTGGTTCTGAAAAAGACCGGGAAGAACTATGTTGGCCTTTGCCCGTTCCACTCGGAAAAAACCCCGTCTTTTACCGTTAGTCCGGAAAAACAAATATTCTATTGTTTCGGGTGTGCTGCAGGTGGGAATGTTTTTAGTTTTCTTATGAAACACGATGGCATGTCTTTTCCTGACGCAGCCAAAATACTTGCCGGACGATATGGAATCGACATCCCGACCACTACAATGTCTCCAGAGAAAAAACGGCGGATGAGCCAAAGGGAAAGTCTTTTTGCCGCGAACAGACAGGCCATGGAGTTTTTTCGTAAGCTACTTCTTGATGATATTTCAGGAAGACGGGCAATGGGATATCTTAAGAAACGGGGAATAAACAAAGAGATATTCGATAATTTTTATTTAGGATATGCACCCAAAGGTTGGGACAATCTATTACGTTTTTTTACAAAAAAGAATATTTCCCTTGATCTTGTTGAAAAAGCGGGCCTGATTGTTTCAAGAAAAGAAAAGAGTGGTTTTTACGATCGTTTCAGGGACCGTTTAATATTCCCAATCTTTGATTTAAATATGCAGGTGATCGGTTTTGGCGGGCGGGTAATGAATGACTTCCTGCCAAAATACCTCAATTCTCCGGAAACACCGCTATATAACAAAAGTCGTTCTTTATACGGTTTGCACTTGGCAAAAATGAAATGCAGGGAGAATGAAAGGGTCTTCATAGTCGAGGGATATTTTGATCTATTAGCACTTCATCAGCATGGTCTTCAGGATTCAGTTGCAACTTTAGGCACATCCCTTACACCCGAACATGTTCAGCTTCTTAAAGGTTTTGTCGGTAAAGATGGCAGGGTAATACTTGTGTTTGATTCAGACGATGCCGGTATCAAGGCCTCTCAGAGAAGCATAGAGGTATTTGACAAAGGATATATTAATGCTCAAATTATTGTTTTACCTGATGGATATGATCCGGACTCATATATATTCGAATTCGGGGTTGAATCCTTTCTGGATCTCGTTTCCGAAGCGCAGGGTATCATCCCCTTTCTCATGGAATCTGCCGTGAAAAAGCACGGACTTTCAATTGAAGGAAAAATTCGTATAATTTCAGAGATGAAAGAGCCTATGGGATCTATTAGTGATAACATACGAAGATCATTATATATCAAAGAACTTGCCGAGTGTATAAACATTGATGAATTCGCTGTTCTTGAAAAGATCAGGAAAATATCGGTTCGAAATAGGGATAGAGCAAAAAGGCCAACTTGGCCAAACACTGATTTGGGCCGCGGTCATCACAAAACAAGTGTTCCGGATAAGGCTCAAGAAAAAGTCTTTCAAGGCAAATGGGATAAGCTGGAGCGCCAGATCATAGCAATGATGCTTCAATTCCCGCAAATTTTATCCGAAATATATGAGCGTAATATACTCGATTTTTTTGAAAATAATGCCTTAAAATCAATTGGTCAGGTGCTTTTAACGCACAAGGATGACTCAAAAGTACAAGTGTCTGATATAATTATTTTATTTGAAGAAAAAGAGCAAAAAAACATTGTTGCCTCTCTGGCAATTGGAGAAGATATATGGGATCATGAAGCATGCATTGGCATTATCACCCGATTTGAGTCGATCCGAAGGAAAAATGAAAACAAGCTGTTAGAAAAGATAAAGGCGGCTGAAAAGGACAACGACCTTGAGTTGCTCGCAAAATTATTGAATCAAAAACAAAAAATGGCGCTGTTGAATGAAAAAAAGAAAATGGCGCTGTTGAAATGAAAAAAAGAATGGAATCCGCAGGAGGCTAAAGTCAATGGCAAAAAAATCTGCTAATAATCGGAAAAAAACAAAGAAGATTCCCAAAAAGACTCTTGAAAAATTGATTTCCAAAGGAAAACAGCGGGGGTTTTTAACTTATGATGAAATTAATCAGGCGCTTCCAGATGATATGCTTTCCGAACAGATTGATGAAGCGCTTATTATGTTTGATAATCATGATATTAAAATAATAGACGAAAAAAAGAACAAGTTGCCGGCCAAAGTAAAAAAGGTCAAAATTTCTGATACTTCTGTTGCTGATTATGGTTCCGTAACCGACCCTGTTAAAATGTATTTGAGAGAGATGGGCTTGGTGACCCTTTTGAGTAGAGAAGGAGAGGTTGTTATCGCAAAGGAGATAGAAGCCGGTGAACAGGAAATTTTAAAAGCACTGATAGATACGACCATAGGAGTAAAATGCATTTTAGAGCTCGGGCGAAAGATTGAAAACGGCGAGTTGCGTCCAAAACGAGTATTAAGGGATGTAAGGGAGATTGAAGAAGGGGACGCATATGTTGAGGAATCGATTCAAATCAAAAATTATTTAAAAACCGTACATTTAATTAAAGCTATTGATGATGAAAACAAAGCATACAGGAAAAAACTTTTTTCTTCTAATCTGGATCTCGATGAAAAGCGTCGTATAAGAAGGTGTATCTCTCGCAGGAATAAAAAAATTTTCGATCTGCTAAAAGATTGGCGGTTTGAAATAGGAGTTTTAGATAAAATCGATAAACTTATCAAGGAGCAGATCGAATGGATGGATTCCATGAATCAAATGATCTTGATGGGTGCGGACACACTTAATGTATCCGTAACAGAGACCCGTTCCAACCTTAGAACCAAGAAAAAATTTATCAAATGGATCATCTCCCATAGTGATCTATCCAAAGATGAGATTGCTGTACTATTTGGAGATCTTAAAAATATTCAGGATCAGCTTGCAGAAAGGGAATATGCCATCAAGGCAAAGAACAGGACATTAAAAAGAATTGTGTCCAGCATTGAAGAGGGGCGCTTTAGAGCAAAACTTGCCAAAAGTGAGCTGACCAAGGCCAATTTACGCCTGGTGGTCAGTATTGCAAAAAAATATACTAACAGAGGTCTTCAGTTTTTGGATTTGATCCAGGAAGGAAATGTTGGTCTTATGAAAGCCGTCGACAAATTCGAATATCGCCGCGGCTATAAATTCAGTACATATGCCACATGGTGGATAAGACAGGCCATAACAAGGGCGATCGCTGATCAGGCAAGAACAATCCGGATTCCGGTCCATATGATTGAAACAATAAACAAACTTATCCGCACTTCCAGGTACCTTGTACAGGAGCTAGGACGAGAGCCTACTCCTGAAGAAATAGCGGAAAAAATGGAAATTCCCTTATTCAAAGTGCGTAAAGTTTTAAAGATTGCAAGAGAACCCATATCGCTGGAGACGCCTATTGGTGAGGAAGAGGACAGCCATCTCGGTGATTTCATAGAAGATAAAAAGTTTATGTTGCCTTCGGATGCTGCTGTAAGTCTGAACCTAGCCGAACAGACGAGAAAGGTCCTTGCAACATTGACCCCGCGTGAAGAAAAGGTACTGCGTATGCGGTTCGGTATTGGTGAAAAGGCGGACCATACTTTAGAAGAGGTGGGTCAGGATTTTGCAGTGACACGTGAAAGGATCCGACAGATAGAAGCAAAGGCCCTGAGAAAACTTAGACATCCTACCAGAAGTCGTAAACTTAAAAGTTTTATTGAGAACTTAGAGCAAACATAGCTTGACAAAATCATTTTCTGAAGTTAGATAATTCATTTTTATATTGCCTCGTGGGCCCATAGCTCAGCTGGCAGAGCCACCGGCTCATAACCGGTCGGTCCCTGGTTCGATTCCAGGTGGGCCCACCATTTTTATTGCGGACTTTTTAGGCCACTATTTTTTTCCCTTACCATGATTGAATAATAAAATGACATGATTTTATGCCTACCTTTCGGTATCGTTTTTGAAAATTGCGGGCTAAAATTGCAAAAAAATCAAGGCGTGGTTATAGCAAATAACCACGCCTTATTTGTTGATTAATACCTGAACCAAAAATATTTGCCACAAAGTCATAAAGCCACAGACTCATTTAACAGGGTGAACCCTGGTGTCTTAGTGGCAATGAAAATTGTAGAGCGATGTTATGGAAGCAAAAATCTTTAATATCATCAAGGCAATGGAGATAATTGCTCCAATCTGGCTTGCAGAAGAATGGGATAATGTCGGACTGCAGATTGGGCAGAAGAACTGGCCGGTTCGAACGATCTGGATTGCTCTGGACCCTAGCCCGGATGTCGTCAATGATGCCTGCAGAAATGACGTTGACCTTTTAATTACGCATCATCCTCTTATATTTCATCCGTTAAGGTCTATAAATTTAAATACGGCTGTCGGCTCCATAATTCAAAAGTCAATCCAGCACCAGATGGCTATATTTTCAGCTCATACCAATCTTGATAATGCAATTGATGGTTTGAACGATGTACTTGCACGACGGATTGGGATTAAAAACCTGAAAGTTCTCGGGAAGGTTGGTGCCACGGAAAATTACAAACTGGTATTGTATGTACCTATGGCGTATGAACAACAGATTCTAAATTCTATTTTTGAAACAAAGGCCGGTGAAATAGGTTCGTATACATGCTGTTCGTTCAGAAACAAGGGTACAGGTACATATAGACCGGGATCTTCATCAAAACCGTTTGCCGGTAAAGTCGATGAAATTTCCCATGTTGATGAAATCAGAATCGAAACAGTTGTACGAAAGAGTGATCTAAACAGCGTTATCGAACATGTAAAGAAAAATCATCCTTATGAGACTATGGCATATGATATATACCCACTGATAGAAAATGAAGACATGCAAGGTTCCGGCCGGATCGGAGATCTTGGTGAAAGCACAAAACTTATATCCTTTGCGCGATCAATTAAAGAAAAATTGGGGCTTAACTCAGTAAAAATTGCAGGAAATCCTGATTTAACAGTAAACAAAGTCGCTGTCTGTACGGGAAGCGGTTCAAGCCTAATGAAAAATTTTATTTCATCCGGAGCCCAGGTTTATATCAGCGGAGATTTGCGGTATCACGATGCCAGAGCTGTAGAAGCAGCAAATATTGGGCTTATCGATATCGGCCATTTTGCATCGGAGCATTTGATCGTCGATGTGCTTGCGGACCGACTTAAAAAGATTTTGTCTGAACACGAGTTTTATGTAAAAGTTGAGGCATATGGACTTGAAAATGATCCCTTTATGGTATTATAGTTAAATAATGGATTTCAGGCGCTTCAAACTTTAGTTCACTTTAGTCACTTTTCCGGCTTGTCCGGGTTGGGTATTGAACGAAATGAAAGAACAGATTAATATGCTTGTTAAGCTGCAGGGAATAGAGAAAGAAGCCGGAAGCATCAAATCAATACTTAATGACGCACATAATAAGCTTAAAGCTCTGGACGCAAGTCTCATGGAGTTTGAACGAACCATAGAAGAACAAGAGTCTATTATTGATGAGTTGAAGAAACAGTATCGGGACTATGAATCTGATTCGCGAATAAATCTTGACAGGGGAAAAAATACTCAGGCCAAGCTTAGATCTGTAAAAACAAACAGAGAATATCAATCATTATTAAAGGAAATTGAAGAGGAAAAGGCTAAAAATTCCAAAATTGAAGATAAGATGATAGAGTGCCTGGATCGCATGGATGAGACTGAAAAGACCATCGCAATGAAAAAGGATGAATATTTACAGCTCTCCAATAGCATAAGGAATGAAAAAGAAATCATAAAACAGGAATCGGAACAGGGAAGGATAAAGCTTTCGAAACTTGATAAAGACCGGGAGAAAGTTTCCTGTATGATAGATCCGAAATTAATGAAGAAGTACTTAATGATAAAGAAACAGAATTCGGGAGGACTTGCTGTGGTACCGGTAAAGGATGCTCTATGTCATGGATGTAACGTGAATCTTCCTCCCCAGTTGTATAATGAACTTTTTCTTGGCGACAGCTTGAAGTTTTGCCCCAATTGTCAGAGGATTATATACTTAAAAGACTCATAATTTCGTAAAAGAAATGGGATCGTTTCTGTGAAATCTAGTCGTTTACGGAGTAACTGAGTTAGTGGAAACTCCAACGTAAATTTAAGGGCAGGCAATTGGCTTTGGATCTTGTTTGGTATTTGGATCTTATAGTTTGAAGTTTATTTAAGATTTTATGCTTGTGATTTGAGATTTAATTGACTTTGGCGCTTGGAATTTGTGATTTCAAAAAATTTGTGAACGGTTGTACGGATGACATATAAATACGGTCCGAGTAGCCCAGATGATCGCTGGATCATTGAAAAAATCCAGAGGAAAGTCCGAACACCATAGGGCAGGGTGCTCCATAACGTGGAGTCGCGGCGACGTGAAGGAAAGTGCAACAGAAAATATACCGCCCCGAGTTTAAGCGGGGTAAGGGTGAAAAGGTGCGGTAAGAGCGCACCAGTTCCCTGGGTGACTAGGGAAGCTTTGTAAACCCCACACGGTGCAAGACCAAATAGAGGAGCGTTTGAGAGCGGCCCGTTCAAGCTCCCGGGTAGGTCGCAAGAGGTGTCTGGCAACAGGCATCCATAGATGAATGATCGTTATCCAGTCCGGGGCAACCCGCATTGGGCACAGAATTCGGCTTATTGGCTGCTCGGACCGTACATAAATTTTATGATTTTTGTTTATGAAAACGCCTAGTGAGGTGATGCATATGCTTCAAATAGAAGAACTCAAGGTCGAGGTCGACGGAAAGACAATATTAAACAACGTTAACATGGAAATACCCAAAGGGCAAACCCACATACTTTTCGGACCCAATGGATCCGGCAAAACCAGCCTGATGATGACCATTATGGGATTTTCCGGATATAACGTGACCCATGGAAAAATTATGTTTAAAGGTGAAGACATCACCGAAATGCCAATAAACGAGCGGGCTCGACTCGGTATCGGCGTTTCTTTTCAGAGACCTCCTACGATTAACGGGTTAACGACAAGAAATATTGTTGAAATATGTGATGTAAATCGTTCA
>JAYEFV010000497.1:0-1817 GCA_034658755.1 Thermodesulfobacteriota bacterium
GGCATCGGTCTCGATTGGGGGAGCGACAAACTCAGCCCTTTCTGTAGCTTCCTTAACAAATACCCGGCTTCAATTCTGGCATTTTCGGAAAAGGGTGGCGTCGCAATCTCACCATGCATCCATACCAGTGGTTTATCTTGCGGACTCATAACAACAACAATATGTCAAAACTGACATACTGTCAATAAAATTATCAAGGAGCTTGTCCTTGAAACTTAATTCGGGTTAACATCCGGGAGTTCAAAGGGTCTGAAAAACATATTCTCGGGTTGAAAAAAATTTACCCGGTCACATTTTCACTCTATCGGACCGCAGCATCTTCACACCTAATGAGCAAAAATTCTGGCCGGAACAGGATAACCTTCACTGGCATCGGAAAAACTTATTCCGCAGGTGATGGAAAAGGGAATCCTATGGTAAATTATTGACATTTGAAGTTTGTTTCACAGGAATCTTGGGCCTGCCGCCCACATTTATGGGAAGGTTTTTCGATATCCACATCAATCCGGTCAATATCTTGCAAATGCCGAAACACCTATGTTATTCTCATCTCCGCTTTGCTATCTTGAGTTTTATGCTGACAGCTAAACCAACAAAAGGATTTGTAATGATTGGTGATTGGCCTTACATAGTTGGCGCAATTTTTTTTTATCTCTGGATCTCTCTTTCTCTTTATCAATTCCTATTGGGGGCTTTCTCTTGCGTATATTGTAAGCTTACCTATATTTGCTATTGTCGTTATAATTGTGTGGCGCAGCAAGCGAAAACCACCCTCGTCATAAAATGGGAATTCCTGGACGCGCATCGAATTTCTGAAGAAGGTTGACAAATGGGGGCACGCTAAGTATCTGACAATTTATAAAAAGGGCTCAAAAAACAGTCGGTTAAGACGATTTCAGGGCCTATTTTAGGCTTCATTTACTGTTATTATAATCGATTACCGTGGTTCGAACCCAAATGATCATTATTATTGGCGAATCGGTGCGGGTAAAGAGTTTGTCAGTACGGAGACTTCTGTCCCTGTTTACTCGCCTAATTGCTGGTTCCAGGATATGAAAGTTATGGATTAGCCATGAAACAAAGGCTGCGAAGTCAACGCCAATTCTCAAAGGTTGAGTGGAAATGGACCCCTGTTTTTTGTGTGTTATCCTTCATCCTGCTGGCAGTTGGTTGCGGGGGCAAATCTGCTGTGCCACGGGTTTCGCTCCCCAAAATACCGGAGAGAGGGTTGGCTGTGATGGGGTATTCTATCCAAATAGGCGCATTTTCAAATCCGGACAACGCGATCCGGCTCACCAAGATTTTAGAAGACAATGGGTTGAGCGCCTATTATTTTGTTCACAAAACAGGAACCTATAAGGTTCGTTTTGGTGATTTTCCTTCAAAAGAGGTGGCCCGCAGAAAGGCTGAAACTGTTCGTGCCACGGGAATCATCGATGAGTATTACCTGGTAAGTCCTCATGATTATGCAGCGGTAAAGCAGAGGAAATATGGCAGAAGTTATCTCAGAAACGAAATTGTGGAAACCGCCAAACGATTTATCGGTCTTCCGTATCAATGGGGCGGTTCCTCACCGGATGATGGTTTTGATTGCAGCGGACTTACCATGGCGGTGTACCGGATTAACGGCCTGAATCTTCCGCGTATGTCAAAAGAACAATACAGAGCAGGCATTCCCATTAAGAAAGGTCAACTCAAAAACGGGGATCTGGTTTTCTTTGCCACCTCCAGAGGTAAAAGAGTTTCTCATGTGGGAATATATACCGGTGACAATAAATTTATACATGCACCGGGGAAAGGCCGGAGAATATGTGCTG
>JAYEFV010000498.1:0-1817 GCA_034658755.1 Thermodesulfobacteriota bacterium
GTAAATGATGCTACGATTTTTGTTTCATTAGAAGGAATTGTCGATTTTGCAAAGGAGATTGAACGGCTTGAAAAGGAAATCAATAAACTGACTAATGAATCGGCCACGGTTTCAAAGAAACTGAACAATGAAGATTTTCTCAGAAAGGCGCCCGTAGAGGTGGTGGAAAAAGTAAAAGCAAAGCACGGTCTTCTTGTTGAAAAACAGCAAAAACTGCTGTCCAATCTGAATAAAATCAAAGAGCTTGAGGCCTAAAAGTAACTCGATAGTATAGGAATTTCCTTTTTTGGAGCGGCGAAGCCGCGTTATATAGAATCGCGAAGCGATTGTATAACTTGAGTCTATTATGAACTCAACAGAGCATCTCATAAAAATAGCCCTGAAAGAAGACATCGGTTCGGGAGATATTACAACGGATAATCTCGTGGATCCCGATTTTGAAGGCAAAGGCGTCATCATAGCCAAAGAATCTTTTGTCATTGCAGGTCTTGATGTGGCCTGTCAGGTTTTTAAGCACCTTAATGCCAATGTTATATTTATACCCGTTTATATTGACGGCAATCTTGTAAAAGAAGGTGAAACCATAGCAACCGTTGAGGGTAAACTCCGCGCCCTGCTTTTAGGTGAGCGAACCGCCTTGAATTTTCTTCAGCATCTTTCGGGTATAGCCACCTGTGTGCGTTCATATGTGGATGAACTCAAAAATAAACGGGTGCGCCTTGTGGATACCCGCAAGACCACACCGGGGTGGCGTGTATTGGAAAAATATGCTGTTAGAGTGGGCGGAGCCCATAACCACAGGATGGGGCTATATGACGGTGTTTTGATCAAGGATAATCACATTGCTGCCTGCGGGGGTATAAAAAAGGCTGTTGACCGTATACGAACCAGGGTGTCCCATCTTGTCAAAATAGAGGTAGAGGTATCCACTCTGGACCAGGTCAAGGACGCGCTGAAAGCCGGTGCAGATGTTATCATGCTTGACAATATGAGCATAGAGCAGATAAAAGAAGCCGCAGCTTTTATTGATGAAAAGGCACTTGTTGAAGTGTCGGGGAATGTAACCAAAAACGGTCTTAAATCCCTGGCAGATGCCGGAGTAGATATCATATCCGTAGGAGCCCTGACCCATTCTGCAGGATGCGTGGATATTAGTATGCGAATCCAGACAGCTGATTAGGTCATATGATACCCATACGTGATACAATACCTTCGAAAAATTATCCGGTTGTCAATAATACGATTATTGGTATCAACGTAGTGGTTTATCTGGTACAGGTAGCGCTGATTCCGGATTTAAATCGTTTTATCTATATTTATGGTCTTGTCCCCGCCCGTTATTCGGTTCCCCAGATTACATCTTATTTTACCACGGGCCAGCAGCTTTTCTCCTTGCTTTCTTTCATGTTTCTCCACGGCGGATTCTGGCATCTCCTGGGTAATATGTGGTTCCTTTATATCTTCGGCGACAACATCGAAGATCGCCTCGGGCCGTTTCGTTATCTCGTTTTTTACCTGCTTTGCGGAATGACATCCGGCTTATCCCATCTTATTCTCAACCTTCATTCCAATATCCCTACCATAGGGGCCAGCGGGGCCGTGGCCGGCGTCATGGGAGCTTATTTGATTCTTCATCCAAAAGCAAAGATATTAACACTGATTCCCATTATCTTTATCCCCTGGTTTGTTGAAATTCCGGCGTTCTTCTTTTTAGGTCTCTGGTTTGTTATCCAGTTTATCAGTGCTGCCGGGAGCCACGGGGGTGCTGGCGGTATTGCTTGGTGGGCTCATATCGGCGGTTTTATTTTCGGCATTAT
>JAYEFV010000499.1:0-1816 GCA_034658755.1 Thermodesulfobacteriota bacterium
CGCTTGAACCAACGGGCTCAAGAACTACATACCAGCATCTATCAAATCAAGCAGGGCTTGCTTGCGGATTATATGCGCCACCAATTGCGCTCACCTTCCTTATCTATCTGCCCTGCGTAAGTCCTATAATATTTATATAAGAACAATCAGAGGAGATTAAAATGCACAAGATCAGCATGCTTGGCGCAGGCTTCATTGGAATGTTCTACACAATGACGATCAACCGCAGCCGGTCTAAAGACGTGGTCGCAGTAGTTTACAACCGCACCCCTGAAACAGCCAAAGAATTCGCCAATAAATATAATGTCCCGCGCTGGACCGGGGATATGGATGAAGCTATCAACGATCTAGAAACGGACGTTGTCGTGATTGGGCTGCCAAATTTCGAACACAAGGAAGCAGCCATCAAAGCTGCCAAAGCAGGCAAGGCCGTCTTATGCACAAAACCCTTGGCCCGCTCTGGCAAAGAGGCTAAAGAGATCCTCGATGCCATTGAAAAAGCCGGCGTATTCCACGGCTATTTAGAAGATTTGGTCTACACCCCCAAAACATTAAAAGCGCTGGCTGCAGTAAAAGCCGGAGCGATTGGGCGGGTGTTGTGGACACGCTCAAGAGAAACCCATCCTGGCCCGCACTCACCCTGGTTCTTAGATAAAGAGCTGGCTGGCGGCGGAGCCTTGATGGATATGGGCTGCCACTGCTCAGAGATCTGCCGCAGCTTTATTGGCAAAGATGTCAGACCGATGGAAGCCTTCGCTCACATGGATACGTTGGTACACCCCATCACCGCCGAGGACTTCGCGATCGGTTTGGTCCGTTTTGAGAACGGCGCTGTCGGGCAGATCGAATCAAACTGGACATTCAGAGGCGGCATGGACCTGCGCGATGAAGTATCCGGCACAGAAGGCACGATCTGGCTCAATCACTGGCTGCGCACCGGCTTTGAAATGTTCTCCTCAGGTGGCGGTCAAGGATATGTGGCTGAAAAAGCTGAACTAGAGCAAGGTTGGCTTTTCCCGGTCGGTAATGAAGAAGATTCCTTAGGCTACATTGAAATGTTCAATGATATGTTCGACAGCATCGACAACAACACAAAACCGACCGAAGACTTTTACGATGGTTACGTCGTCAACTGCATACTGGATGCCCTGTATAAATCCGCCCAAACCGGAAAATGGGAACATGTCGAGATCGAAGAATGGCGCGGTGGCAAACACGAAAAAGTGATCACGACCACCGATTACGATGATGAACACGTCATTATCAAAGAAGAAAGAATGCCTGATGGAAAAATCAAATTGATCCTTCAGCATAAAGAAACCGGCAAAGTAACCCAGATCTTTAAGTAATTTGCGGAATGGATTTTAAAATAAATCTGGTGTCAAAACCGAAAATAACTTTTAGCAAATGCTGGATTGGCGTTTTTATATTCAAGCAATTTTCCGGCATTTGCATAAATAATCACTACACTCTAGTGCAGTTGGGCCTAATTGTATCGCTGGTTTTTGTTGTCTCCTGCCCAACTGCTTAAAGTGTTGCGCCATTATTTCCAAACGATAGAGTCACTTTCATCGCGCAACGCTAGCCTTCTGTTCGCTAGCACAAAAAGGATCGTTATGGTTAAACCTATCACCTTATGCACCAGTCAATGGGTGGATATTCCGCTGAATAAATTAGTAGAAAAAGCCAAAGATTGGGGACTGGATGGCTTGGAATTGACTTGCGGCGGCGATCATTTTAATGTCTCCCTGGCCCTTGAGAACGGCAAGCTCTTGAAAGAAAAACGCTCCCTACTTAAAAGAAACAGCTTGAATTG
>JAYEFV010000500.1:0-7767 GCA_034658755.1 Thermodesulfobacteriota bacterium
GGCCCCACAGTGCTGTTTTGGGAATGGGAGAATAATAAGCCAAAATGGGGGTTGCGCCGGTTTGTTTGACACTTTGGATGGAATTCTCAATGAAATCGGTCTGTTGTCTCGGCAGACCTGCCAGCAGGTATACGCCAATCATGTTTTTATCAAAGCCCGCCTCCTTCAGGCAGGTCACCGCCCTTAAAAATTCTGTAACCGACACCTTTTTATCTAATTCATTCCTGATTTCAAGAGATGTTGTTTCAAGTCCAAGACGTAGTGTTTTGAAGCCAGCTTGAAACATCAACCGGGCTGTCTGTCTTGAAATTTCACGGATATGGACCGCATTGGGTGTGTGAAAACGGACCTTTAGACCTGCATTTATGATTCCCTCGAGCATGGGAACCGCATGTTTTTCTGCATCCACAAGTAATGCATCATCGTAGAATACAAAATCTTTTACTTTATATTTTTCATGCCGGCACCTTATCTCTTCTACAACGGATTCGGGATTTCGCACCATTCTTTTTGGGTTTAAATAATGTGAGGCACAGTATTTACAGGCAAACGGACATCCTTTGGAAGTTTGCAGCGGAATATAGGCAATTTTTCTCTGAAGATCAAATGCCGGATAGGGATAGGTGTCAAGATTATCAGGATCAAACGTTGGGGTTACGGAAAACCCGGTATGCTCACCGACCATTTTGAGAATATGTTCTTCGCCGGGTCCTGTTTGTATCCGGTGAGCGCCGGAACAGTTCAGCGCATGCTCATGACAGAGACTGGCATAAATACCCCCAAGAACAATTGTTACATCAGGAAAGATTCCTTTTATGACACCGATGGTTTCCGTAACTCCCGTATACCAGTAAGTCATCATGGAGGTCACTAACACCAGGTCAGGCTTTTGTATGGCAAGAAGATCTTCCCTGAACCATTTTTTCTCGATTCCGTATCTGGAAAAGTTCCGGGGGATGTCTTCCAATCCAGCGGGTTTTGGAATTTTGGTTTTTAAATAAGGCCCTCTGCCGTGTCTGGCATAAGGATCGGTTTGAAGCGCTTTTGGATGGAAACGATCCAGGCAGTCTAAATAGGTAATGTTAAATCCATGATACCGGAGTATGGATGCAAGGGTGAGAAGCCCCAGGGGCTTGGCCCAGACGTCATAAGCAGCAAAATCATGTATCCAGGGATTTACCAGAAGGATATGTGGTGTGTCGCGTTTCACGGAGAGGGTTAGTCGTCATCATCGGTTGGAAAATATTGCATGGAAGTCTTTTTCAATTCCTTACGACTGAATAAAAGGGTGTAGTTGTTGATTGAGGTTTCTATGGAAATTTTTCGGGCAATACCCCGGCAAGATTCTTCATCTTTGGCATGAATCATTGTATAAAGATTATACGGCCAATTTTGGGTTGGATTCCGCCGGTAACAGTGTGAAACCGCCTTAAAAGAAGCCATCTTTTCTCCGGCTTCATCAACGCGGTCTTCATCAACCTTCCACGCAACCATGGCATTTGCCTGAAACCCTGATTTCTGATGATATATTGTTGCACCAAATCGCCGTATCACCCCTTTGTCACAAAGACCTTTCAGCTTTTCAAGAAGTGTTTCTTCGGGAATCCCGAGTTTTTGTGCGATTTCTAAATATGGGCGCTGAGTGATGGCGATATCGCCCTGAATTGAAGCGACGATTTCATTTTCAAGTTCTGTCAGCATATGGGGATATAAGAATCTGAACAAAAAAAAGTCAAGGCTTTTTCTTTAACACAAAACATACTATTGCCGGAATTGGTAGCCGGTTAAATATTAAATGCGGATTTACCTGGGCAGACAAAAGAGAGTATTTTTCAAAGGTATCACCAATGGACGAGCATTCATCCTTTCTTCGCAATCATATAATACGCTAAAACATTAAAAATTTATCATTTTTGTGATATGGTATTACAATTTGAAACACTCAATTTAATTGTTGGCATGTTGTGATATTTTTGCTAACGGTTTAATAAAAAATCTACGGAGGCTCTATCAATGAAAAAAACAATTCACGATGTTTTGCTGTTTTCCCTGGTTATGCTTATTGGTGTTTTGGTTCTTGCCTGTGCCACAAAATCTTACATTAATGTCAACTACAAGCTCCCGTTATCATCCTATGACCTCAAGGGGAAGAAAATATTTCTTGAAATAAAGGATATGCGATCCGATATAACTATCTTTGGTGAAAAAGCCAAACCTAAATTTAAACACTTTACCGGCCTCTTTTTATTTTCTTTATCCGAAGGGGAAAAAAAGAACTATGTGGTCGGCGCCTTTGATCTTCCGTCACTTTTCAAGACGGCATTTTCGAGGCGGCTTGAAAATATGGGAATAGAAATATTAACAGAACCGGAAAAAACGGAACCGGTCATTGAAATCTATTTGCAAAAATTTTTTCTGGACCTGGTTGATCGAAAATGGGTTGCCCAAATCAGTTATGAAGCCCGACTGATAAAAGATAACAAGCTTCTCGCCAGAGAGACCATAAGCGGCGATGCAGAACGATACAAACTGCTTTCTCAGGGTGATGTGGAAAAAGTTCTGGGAGAAATTTTTACATCCATGGTCAATAAACTCGATTTTCAAAAACTATTTCAACAGGCAGAGCTATAGTCGCTGATTATTCATGGAGCTATTGAATCGAAAAAATTCCCCGACCCCTCGTTTATTTAAAAAGAGGTTATTCGATGAAAAATAACATTTCAAACAAAAAATTTACGGGTGCCACCCGGTACGTTCTGGATAATGAGCTGGCCAGCATCGTTAATGTTTCCATGGCCCTTGAAATGCCACTTCTTCTCAAAGGAGAGCCGGGTACCGGCAAAACCATGCTGGCCCATTCCATCGCCGAGAGTCTGGCCATGCCGCTGATTGTCCTTAATGTGAAATCAAGCATGAAGCTTGTGGATGCCCTGTACCAGTATGACACACTGACCCGCCTTAACGACAGCCGCTTTGGCGATTCTCACCGGGATGTCAGCAATATGGAAGATTATATAAAGATGGGTAAGATCGGGCAGTCTTTTACCTCCAAACAAAGGAACGTGCTGTTGATTGATGAAATCGACAAAGCCGATACCGATTTTCAGGATGATATGCTGGATGTGCTCGATCAAATGGAGTTTGATATTATCGAAATTGATAAAACCATGAAAGCTGTGCATCGTCCGGTAATCATTATTACGTCAAACGCCAAAAAAGATCTGTCCGACCCCTTTTTAGGAAGATGCAATTTTCATCACATTGCCTTTCCGGACCCCAAAATGATGCGCAAAATCATAGGGGTTCATTTCCCGGATATCGATTCGAACCTTATGGAAAATGTGGTGACAACGTTCTATAGAGTGCGAAAAATTGATGGGGTTGAAAAGAAGCCGGCAACCCGGGAACTGATCAACTGGATACGCGCCTTGAAATCCGATCACGATTTTAAGCCCAAGACCCTGATCAAAGGCGACATTCCCTATCTGGGGGTTCTGTTTAAGAAAAGCCAGGATTACGAGCGCGCCGTGGAAGCAACCAGTCGCGGCCATGTGATTTAGCAATAAGCCAATGTTTATCGATTTTTTCTATAGCCTAAAAAATGCCGGAATTCAGGTCAGCCCCACGTCGTTTCTAACCCTCCAGAAGGCCCTTAATATGGGATTGATTAATTCCCTGGATGAGTTCTACACATCCGCCCGGGCCATTCTTGTGAAAAGCGAACGGTATTTTGATATTTATGACCAGATTTTCGCCCACCGCTTTGAAGGGGCGGAACTGCCCGAGTATCAAGGATTTGAAATCGATGATATTTCCAGGGCCATGCTGGATGAATGGCTCAAAGACCCCCGGACCCTTGCCCAGGCTCTGGATATGGATGAAGCGGAGTTGCTCCAACTGACCCCTGATGAACTGATCCAATACTTCAAAGCGCGCCTTAACGATCAGAAAGGACGTCATTACGGGGGCGCAACCTGGATCGGTACGGACGGATCATCGCCGGTGGGCCATTCCGGGGATCACCCCGGAGCAATGCGGGTGGGAGGGGTTTCCCGAAACCAGTCGGCGGTAAAACTTGCCCTGGAAAGAAGATACAAAGATTATACCCGCAGGGGCCTCCTGACCCAGGACATGGTTGGAGAAGCCTTAAAACGGCTTCGCAACATGATACCCGTGGGTCCCGAAGATCGAGTGGACATCGATAAAACCATTTATCAGACCATGAAAAACTGCGGAGAAATCGAAATCGTTTTTTCTAAAAGTTTCAAAGACCGCCTCAAGGTGATCCTTGCCATCGACAACGGCGGATGGTCCATGGATCCTTACATACCGGTTGTCCAGACCCTTTTTGATTATGCCCGCGACCAGTTCAAGGATCTTAAAATCTGCTATTTCCACAACACGGTATATGACGTGCTCTGGGAAGATCCGGCAAGAGCCAACAAGCCCATTCCCGTGAAACACCTTGCCGCCTTTGACCCGCAGACCCGTCTTATCCTGGTGGGCGATGCAAGCATGGCCCCCTATGAACTCATGGCTGCAGACGGATCCATACATGTAAAGGAGCGGAGCGGAAAACCGAGCATCGAGCAGCTTAAATTTCTGGCTCAAACCTTTCCCCATAGCGTGTGGCTGAATCCGGCATCTTCGCAAATGTGGGACTATACCCCCACCAGTACGACCATCCGCCGGATTTTTCCCATGTTCGAGCTTTCCCTGGACGGTCTGGAGGAAGCGGTAAGGCATCTCATGGCCAAATAAACCCTATGTCACGGAGCGCGGTTACGATGAAACAGGAGCTTATCCAAATCATATGTGAAAAATCTTTTAAATACAGCCAGGAGCCGAGTTTTAAACTGGTTTCAGGCAAAATGAGCCATTTTTATGTCAATTGCAAGCCCACCACATTGAGCCCCCGGGGTATGTTTCTGGTGGGACATCTGGTGTTCGATGCCATCAAAGATCTGAAACCGGACGGGATCGGGGGACTGACATTCGGTGCCGATCCAGTGGCCATTGCCACCGCCTTTGTCTCGGAATTAAAAACAATACCCATGAATGCCTTTTCCATACGCAAGACGCAAAAAGACCATGGTATTGTGAAGTGGATCGAAGGAGATATGAACCCCGGACAGCGAGTTGTGATTATCGATGATGTGGTCACAACCGGAGGTTCCACGATCAAAGCCATAGAACGGGCCCGGTCCGAAGGACTGGAAGTGGTAAAGGCGGTGATCCTGGTTGACCGCCAGGAGGGCGGGCTTGAAAACATCCGTGAACATGTCACAGATGTGACCGCAATAATTACCCGGGATGATCTCATGGAGCAATGGTCCGCAGTCAGTGGTTCCTAAGGTTCTTGAACTACATTAAAAATGGCCATAACCTGCGTTTTTTGCATCAACTTTTCACCACTCCAGGTTTTGGGGAACACTTTCCCCCTTTCCCATAAAAGTATTTGCTTTTGAAGCGAGTAGCGGGTATGATCGCTTTAAATTATGAGGGTTAGAGATGTTCCTGCGCTTACGATGGTTGAAAGTTGCTCTTTTTTTTACCACAGTTTTTTGTGGATGTACGGTTTATCAAAAACCCCGCCCAATCCATGATGTTCCTTTTCTGGAAAGATCGCAATCGAAGATCGATGATGATGTCCGGGTAACGGTTGCGGTGATCAGTGCGCAAGAAAGCCGACAACTTTTGGGAGTCAATCTATCCGGCTATGGAATCCAACTCGTCTGGGTAAGAGTTCAGAACGCAGATTCTATTCCGTATTGGCTATCGTCCGCAGGTCTTGATCCGGACTATTTCTCACCACTGGAATCTGCATATGCTTTCCATGGCATATTTTCGAGTTCATTAAACGAAAAAATAGATGACCGATTCAGGGTTATGAGTTTTAGAAATCCTGTCGCCCCTGGTGCCTCTGTTTCCGGTTTCTTTTATGTTAACCTCGACGAGGGAAAAAAAGTGGTTGACATTGATTTAATCAGTTATGGCAAAGCCAAATTATTCACCTTTCTTGTATCAGTACCGGGCATTAAAGCGGATTATCATGAAGTTGATTTTGATAGTCTCTATTCGGAAGATGAGATAGTTGATCTTGACGAAAATGAGTTGAGAACCGCATTGGCCAACCTGCCCTGCTGTGCAACCAACGAAGATGGTACTGAAAACGG
Organism: Thermodesulfobacteriota bacterium; assembly: GCA_034658755.1. GTDB lineage: Bacteria > Desulfobacterota > Desulfobacteria > Desulfobacterales > UBA11574 > S5133MH16. The sequence continues at coordinate 6,177 of JAYEFV010000500.1, forward strand.
TGATCCCCTGAACATGATTTTAATTGGAAGCCGCAAAAATATCTTAGCCGCATTTGTTCGCCGAGGATGGCTTCCGGCCGAACAAACCCACGGCAAAGCGGTATGGAAGACGATAAAATCTTTTCTGTTTGGTTCAAGATACCGATACTCGCCCGTCAGTCCGCTTTATTTTGCAAAACGAAAACAGGATTTTGCCGGACAAAAGCCCCGCCATACGGTCCATCAGCGTAACCATCTGCGGGCATGGCTCAGTCCCATGCGATACCAGGGCAAACCGGTTTGGGTCGTTCAAATCAGCCGGGATATCGGCGTGCGATTTACGTTCAAAACCTGGCCCCCGGTGACCCATAAGATAGATCCGGATATTGACGAAGCAAGGTATTCCATTATAGAGGATCTTATTTACTCTCAGCAGCTTGCGAAAATCGGGTGGGTTAAAGGGGTTGGTGCGGCAACCCGTGCAGAGCCCAGATATAATCTTACGGGAGATCCTTACTTTACCGATGGTTATCGTGCGGTTTTAGTGTTTGATCGCAGGCCCCGCTCGTTCGTCGAGATTGAAAAGTTTGATTGGGAACAGCCCGCATCTTCCAGGCTAAAGCAACTTACGACTGACAGACAACCGGATTTCGACGAGCAATGACACCCAGTAATACTTTAGTAACGTTCAAAAGTTACGTCATGACCATTTTTCTCTCGGGAACTGGCAACAATATGAGATTATTTTTCTTGGTTAAAATTTTATTTTAAAATGCTGCATAAAAGTCTTTGACGAACAGCCGGGACCCAGTGCGGATAATCCGCCTTGGGTTTGGATTCTTCTGGGGGACAAGTTACATCTGAGAACTCATTGTGGGAGCGTAGCGGTTTTAGCATTCGCATTTCGTGCTTCTGATTTCCGGTTTATCCGGGTTAGGGTCTACTTGGTTGTAGAAAGAGTCAGGATTTTACCGCTTCGCAAAACCTTGATCTCAAGGGATCCACCTTGATGTAATTCCCCCATGGTGTCTCGAATTTTGCACATATTCTTAAGCTTTGTGGCAACCGGTATCCCCTGTACTTCAAGCACAATATCACCGCCTATAAGAATTTTCTCACGGCCTATTTTAACAGGGATCATGCTGGGCTCAAGGCCCATTTCATGAGCTGGAGAGTTGTTTGCCACACGCTGAATCAAGAGCCCGGCTTCCTGTGGCACGTTTAACGCCTTTGCCAGGGAGCCAGAGACAAGATAAGTCTCCAGACCGATCCAAAACGACTTTTGGCTAAAGAGCAATTCTTTAGCGCTGTTAATGCTGATGGCAAACCCCAAACCCTCAGATCCACCTGACTGAGAGAGAATATGGCTAACGATGCCGATTACTTTGCCATTCCAGTTAAACATGGGGCCGCCGGAATTGCCCATGTTGATGGCAGCATCAGTTTGCAGAAATTCAATGGGAATCAGTTGATTGCAAATGCCTGTGGGCCTCCTTCGACCACTCAAAAACCCAACCGTTAACGTGTGATCGATCCCATAAGGCGCTCCCACGACAAAAACCTCATCGCCGATGGCCATCATATCGGAATTGCCCAACTCCGCCACCACGAG
>JAYEFV010000501.1:0-1813 GCA_034658755.1 Thermodesulfobacteriota bacterium
AAAAACAAAAAGGCGCAACCAAAGCTTTATACAAAGCTCCAAGTTACGCCTTCACTTCCTCCGCGCCCCTTTAAAGGCCGGAGGCCGTAAGACATTCCTGATTTATTTATTTTGCTTCTATCAATACTTGTGTGAGTTTTTTGCGCAACACCTCCAATCTTTTGGATTTAAATGCCTTTCTGCTCTCTTCCAGAACATCTATGGTCTCCATGATGGCCTGTTTTAATCTGTTTTCATTAGGAAAATAGGTGGGCAAAGCGAGTTTCTTTATACTCTCGTCGCCCACTTTTTTTTCCAGTAAAGTGGTCATAAGGTAGCGATGCATATCTATTTTCTGATGAAGATCTTCAGCGCTCCTGTTAATGACAGTGACAAGATCTTTCTTACCGCCGGCTTTCATGTTAGGAAACCTTATCTTAATTAGGATTATCTAGCTTTTATGGCAAAAAAAACTATTCTACAATAATCTTACCGGCCATGCCTTGACCGATGACCAGCCTGGAATCTTTTACGGCAACAATAAGCGGGCCATGTCCATTCCGGTTTAAGACCCTTAGATTTACATCCGGTATAAGCCCCAAGCCTTTTGGCAATATCTCTGACCCGGACAACCCGCTTTTCTCTATCTAGATTAAAAATGGCCTCCAGATAATCTTCCATGGCCGGGGTCAGTGGCTTTGTCAAGTATTTTTTTTCGAGATGACTTTCATTAAGGCTATCCAAATCCAACAATTTCAGGAATAGGCAAGGCAGGATCATTAAGAATTCCCTTGAGGACTTTGATACCCTTGAGGAAACTGCTTACCTGTTGCGTTCTCCGAAAAATACAAGGCGCGCAAATCCTGAGGAATGAGGCGTACTTATAGTACTCTGCAATGACGAAGGATGCAGCGCAACGCATAAGTTGGACTTTTTACGAAGCCGTCAAACTTACAATTCTGTTATAATACTCTAAGGTCCACTAAAATATATGTTCATCTGTGGGTGGTTTCATTTGAGAGTTTTGAACAATTCTATGAATTTTTTAGCCACTTCAATCGACGAATTTTCTGCTACAAATTTTTCTGTCTCTATTACGAGCGTTCGATATCTGTCATCTTTATTAAAAACAGACTTTAAGCCTGCTAACAATTCTCTATTATTGGTAAATTTTATAATTGAGTCTCCCATAAGCTCTGTAAAAGGGGAGTAAAGAGCAACTATCGGACACCCCGAACCCATGCACTGATAGATTGTGCTTGAAACAACAACCTGTCCTATTCCCGGTTTATTTATCAGCAAAACATCAGAAGCATGAAGATATTCATATAATTTATCCATATCAGGTGCCTCTTCTCTTATTTCAATATCAATAATTTCTGAACTTTTGAGAGCACTAACTAGATTAAGCGCGTCTCTGTTTTTCGTCACTGCCAGTATCTGGAGTGGGAATTCATCTTCTAACTTTGCTATTGTCGGGATAAGCTTAGCAGCAAGTTCTGCGGCTGGACCAAATGTTAAAACAATCTTCCTGTCCTGTGGAATGCCCAGTTTTTTTCTGGCTGCCGATTTGTCTCCTTTTTTCATCGGATTAGCTGGATAAGGTATCATCTTAACCTTATCTTTGTCATAGCCTCTAACAAGAAATTCATAATATCTTTCATCAAAGGCAACGATTGCATCCCATTCAAACTGGTAAAAGGATGGGTCATCTGTTAATTTGCCGTTATGAATTACGTTTATCGTTTTGACTTTTTTTCTTATCATATTAAATATGTTAGCAAGTAAGTTCTTAGGAAGCATACCGAGATCTTCAACGATAAAATAATTATAA
>JAYEFV010000502.1:0-1810 GCA_034658755.1 Thermodesulfobacteriota bacterium
CCCGCCTTTTTATCAAAAACCACTTAAAAATAGAAGAAATTCCCAAAGGGAAAAAAGAGGACAAGCTAGAAGAATCCCTTAAAGTATTTCAAAATTCCAGAAAAGATTTTACCCAGAAAATAGAATATTTTCAGGCCAAGCAGGCAAAAAAGCAAAAGGATCTTTTTGCTGAACTGGAAAAAAAACTAAAAAAAGGCTCAAACAAATAGAGAGAAACTTAGGGGCTTTGCCCCAATTGGCCTCCATTATGATGGCATAAACAGGTTGCCATTAAAAATTCTGTATTTTCAAGAGGGTGTAGAATTTCTGAGGTGTATAGTTATGGAACAGTACCAAGAGGCAATTGAGAAATTTAAAGAGGTGGTAAAACAGAAACCCGAAAATGTCCAGATATGGTGCAGTTGGGGAGTGGCTCTTGTGGAGTTGCGGCAGTATCAAGAAGCTGTTGAGAAGTTTCAGAAGGCTTTAGACGTAGAGCCCGACTTTGTGCCTGCTTTGTACGGCTGTGGTTTTGCATTGACGGCTCTTGGCCGAAAGGAAGAAGCATCTGAAAAATTTAAAAAGGCTAAAGAAATAGCTCCCGATAGTGCAAAAGATTAAATTATTAAAGGGTGAATACCGGGTGCGAAATTTGAGATATATTATTTCTATCGAATTTTTCATCTTCTTAAGGTTGCAATCAGCCTTTTGGGTTCCATAAAATAGCCAAATGCATCAATAATGCTTTTGCACACAACATTTGAGGATAGCAAGGTTTCAAAACAAGCGCCCTCTTCTTGAACCAAAGCAATCCCCAAGCGCGCTTCTTTTAGCATTAATCTGTCATTATTCCCATTACCAATACAAACCGTATGATCTTTTCCGATACCCGAAACATACTCGAGTTTGCTATATGCTTGATCTTGTTTTGCTATCTTTACCAGTTTGCAATTAACATTTTCTAATTCACGTTCAACAAATCCATACGTGTCCGCTGTAATTATGTGAAACTCTATATCTTTGGAAAGCTCGTTCATAATCTCACCAACCCCATCAATCAGCTTTCCATCAACAGCAATAGTCCCATTGTAATCACATACAACATGTTTGATCTCTAACCTTATATATCCTGGAATATCAATTATCATCATGAGTTTTTTCCTTGTTTGTTCGGGTTTGTCATGAACCATACGGACTATCTGAGCTTTATCGTCTCAAGATATTCCTTAACACGGCCGATTGTTGCAATGAACATCCTTGAGCCGGTCATAACCGTGAATACGTCATCCATATTACCGCAGGTCCTGGCAAATTCCGGTCCTATTACACCTGCAGGCTCAGGTGAGTCAGGTTTTTGGGTCATGGCAGCCAGATACATATCCAGACGTTCTTTTAGTATTTGAAAATAATCAATATCATTGCCGATCATCATTCCGGTTGTTGTAGATATGCTCTGTGAAAATTCGTGAACCGCCTTCCAGTATAGCTCTAAAAGCTGATTTTTCTGAGCACAGTTTTCCAGATAATATGATATGCTCCAGCCAATGCTGATAATTTTCAGTATCTGGAGTTCGTATTCAACCGTGCCCTGCTTGATGTCAGCCTCTTCCGGCAGGTGTGCCATAAGGGTTTTAACGTCCTCACGGTTAATGGCAAAGTTAAACAGATCTTCTCCGGCTTTTTCGACGCCTGTTTTTTTATCTTCTGAATGTTCCATTGTTACATAACCTCATTGTTCGATTTAAATAATTCACCAGTCGGGGTGTTTTTCTGAAATCAAATGACAGCGGCTAAAAACAGCAATCCCAGGCTTGTGACCATAAGACCGGCT
>JAYEFV010000503.1:0-1810 GCA_034658755.1 Thermodesulfobacteriota bacterium
CCGGATAGTGCTCTATCCATAACGTCTCATCGATTTTTAGATTAAAATCCCTGTATATCCTTTTGCCCAAGCTTTCGGCACAGGTTGTTCTGAAGATGCCTTCCCCGGTTTGTGTCGCAATAATGACATAAGGTCTGAGGTACTGGACTTCCGGCCGGTCTATTGAAAAATCGATGATTCTCAACCACCAGGAGCAGGCGCATTTACCAACAGTTTCCTGTGAAGCGTCTTCCTGCCGTTGCAAGCGATATGTCCCGTCGAAAAGAATCAAACTATCGTTACACCCCCATTCATAACTGTCTTAAAAAAGACTCATCTGACGATCTTCCTTCTTTTTCCAGCCCGTTATTGGCCCTTTTCGAATTTCAGCAAAAACACCGGGTGCAAGTTTCGCATGACGGGCCCAATCCAGCATGATCTTGGCAATGGTTTCGGCAGTGCTATTCTTCCAGTTTGTGCCTAGATTCTCACAAAGTTCAAGACCAAGCTTTAAAAGCGTATTGCCTTTAACCTTATGTGATTCAAGTATTTCTATAAAGCTTGAAAATGAAGTCAATTGCAAAGCACCTTGTGCAAACAAGAGAGGACGTCTATCTGGATGTGATACGAACTCCTTTCCTTTTGGCAGCACTTTTATCAATGGGGCCTTTCTTGCAATAAACCCCAGATCTTCCAATGTTGCAAGGGCTCTAAAAATCGTGCTTTTTCTCAGGCCTCTCCAATTCACTCTCCCGTCCCCATGAAGGGCTCGAACAAGCCTTATGGCGATATCTTCAACAGGGGAGTACTGAATCTTCGGAGTTTTAGCGCCACGTCTTTTAGGTAATAATAGATGGCGCTCACGAATTTCCGTTGCAGGATCAAAGCGAATGAGTTTGCGATTTTTTTTGTCCAGAAAAGCCAGATCGGCAGTATCCATCCATTCCGCCAGGATACGGGCGTAATTTAACCAGCCTTGTCTGGTTGTCGAAATATAGACACACCAAGTCTCAAGCAGTTTAGCAACGCTGTCTATGGCCAGAGCATTCTTTTGTTTCAGAGTTTTCAAGAGTCGTTTGACCTGAGGGTTAGCTTTGAGCCTGTCTCGCAGATGACTTCGCAATACAACCTCAACATCACGGGGCGATGAAGGAAGTTTAATCTGCAAGGAAGCCTTGCCTTTTATGATTTTAACAAGTCCGAGAGAATCCATATCTTTCGCGATCCTGAAAAAAATCTTTTCCGGCAAACCGCGTTTATTAAAATCAGAAACATCCAATGTGCCTTCAGCCGCATGAAGGATCTTTACAGCCTTTATAACATTCCCGGTGCCGGCACCAAGGATATAATTATCCCAATGAGGCAATGCATCTGTGTTCAGGTAATCGCGAAAAATATCTCCGTAAACGTCCATGAAGTTGCCGATGTTTACGATCAACCCCTGCTTGATTAAATTTTGTACAATTTGAGGTTCAAATATGGGTCTCGATTCTTCAAGACGCATGGGCGCAGATTTGGCAATCTCAAGTAATGAGGCGCTCTCTTTATCTGACAGCTTCTGTAAGTCATGCTGGAAAAATTCTTCAATGCTCAGAAGATTACCGGGAATATCTATCTGTGGGATTCCGGATTGCCGGGCAATTTTCACATGAAAGCAAAGTATTTTCAGAAGCCAGGGATATCCTTGTGAAAATTCGATGAGAAAAGATTGAAGATCTTTTGTTAAGGTTTCACCCAAATCCTTACTGAGCTTTTTCAAAAACGCATCAATTTCGGCTCTGGAAAAAGTATTCAAAATCATATTTTTGCTGTTATCCGTAACAGCCCCAAG
>JAYEFV010000504.1:0-1805 GCA_034658755.1 Thermodesulfobacteriota bacterium
CTAAAATCTTAATATCATCCAGGGCATTTACAATGGCAATGCAGAATTTGCTGTCATTTGAATCGACCTTGTCTAAGTAAACTAACCCGTCTATTTTCTTATCTTTATTATTAAAACCGTTTTCTTTAAAATAATTTTTAAGATAAAGCAGCAAAGATTCATTAACCATGTGTAGAAAAGCAGATTATATAGGCTTAAAACCAGCACTTTTTATCGGAATAAATTAGCTGCCTAGTGGATATTTTCACAATAAGTGTGTCAAAAAGATGTTATGAAAATTATTCCAAAAGGAAGTTAGGGCCCTATCCTTAGAAAGTTGAAAATACGAAATCAGATCTCTGAATCTATATCCTCCCAGATGCTATATGGTAAGAAAAAACTAAAACCGAGAATATTCGCTTAGAGCTTGTAATCTGTTCTTCTTTGAAATCGATATAGATTAAACCAGCGGTCATACGCGTATTCAATATCAGGTCGAAAAAGACGTAGTGTTTTATTAGGCAACGTGAAATGCCTCAACAAGTAGGCAGAACCGATTTGCTGTCTGATGCATCCTTTTCCTCCGGGGGGCGTCGATAAACGAGTATAAAGGCGTTTTAGCGCCGTATACAAGCATTTTTTTACAAAGAACAAGCAAAATATGTCCTGGTAGCAGCATTAACCCGCTGAAAAATGGATTATTCTTTTAGTTAACTCTATGACTGCAAAGGAAGGCTTAAAAAAAAATTAAAGCAAGCCATTTCCAACACAGATCATATCTTTTATTTTGAGAATGTTTTTACAATTGACCCTTTTTCGGCCGTTTCCACATTAAATGGGCCACTCAGAAATAAGGGCATTTTCAGAAAAAATTAGCCTATTCAAATTATTTGAGCCTTCAAAATAATTAGAATAGTAGGTTATTACTTTGCGAAATAATAGACAAAGTTGATTTGCTCAAAATAAAGTGACACAAGTTGGACTGAAAAATTACGTTTATATCCATCAAAATAAACAGAGAAAATTTTTCAAAGAAAATGGCACATCGGTTTAGTAGGTAGAGTACTCCTTGAAAAATAAAAAATGCACAATTGGAGAATTCTAAACCGAAATCTAATTATTATGATAGAAAATTAGCATGTTACATCGTTTACAGTGGTTTTGGAAGGAAATTGTTTTGTTCAATTTAATCAGAAAAAATATGTTCATTTAATTCGAAAACCCACACCATGTAATCTATGACTTTACGGGGAGTATAATATGAACCGGATGCTTTTTTTGCACTTTTTGAAGCAGCCTTGTCATCGGTGTTTACTTCTGCCAACAGGTTCTCAAAAATCAGGCCGAGAAGTTCCGGGTTAAGTGCAACTTCTTCTTCAAGTGGCGTGTTCTCTGCAATGGTAAATTTGTATCCGGATAATATCCGGTTTATTCCTTTGGTAACAATAGTGTTTCTTCCAGTGCCGATGGATAAATTCTTGCCGTAAAATAACTCGTTTGGAATTGATATGTTTTTATCATCGATTCTGTCCCAAAGATTATCTCCCTGGATTTTATCAAACAGGCCGCCGTTTAAAAAAGGAATGCTGTTGAAAAGATCATAATCAAAATTTTCTGTTAGATAATGTTTACAGCGGTAATCAAGTTTCTTTTCAGCTTTTGTTCTGCCGGTAGGATCATATTGTGCATACTCAGATGTTTTAAGCCTCCCATTGGGATAATTCATAGGGTTGTTCAGGCAGTTAAAAAAAATATTTTGAAGTATCCCTCCGTAATAGCTGTTTGTTTTTAAAAAAGTCTTTTCATCTTCCTTTGTGACAAAATAC
>JAYEFV010000505.1:0-7728 GCA_034658755.1 Thermodesulfobacteriota bacterium
TTTCATCGAGTCCCTTTCCTCTGAAAAGGGGTACTCCGCAAATACTTGCCGTGCTTACTCTCACGACCTCAAAGAGTTTGTATCATTTATTTATAAAGAACACTTTTCAGGGAAGAAGAACCAAAAGTCTATAGATAATTTTACTGCGGATCAGGTCGATGGGTTGATGATAAGGGGGTATCTGGGGTTTTTGCACAAAAAGAACAAAAGGGTTACCATAGCGCGGAAGCTTTCAGCCATCCGTTCTTTTTTCAGATACCTCGTCAAACGTGGTGTTATTTTGGATAACCCCCTTGATTCGATTTTGACGCCAAAACAGCAAAAAACGATTCCCGTCTACCTCCCTGTTGATGACATTTTCAGGTTGCTCGATTCAATAAGGACAGATACACTTTTTGGTTTGAGGAGCCGTGCAATTTTTGAAACCCTTTATTCGAGCGGCATACGTGTTTCAGAGCTTGCCGGTATGAGTGTGTTTGATGTCGATTTTACAAAGCAAGTGATTCGTGTACTTGGAAAAGGGAACAAGGAACGGATTGTGCCTGTGGGCAAAAAGGCTTTAACTGCCATTTCCGATTACAGAGAAAGGTTGCAAATCGAATCCGGCATACGCACCGACGAAAATACGCCCCTCTTTTTAAACAAAAACAATGGTCGCCTTACGACCCGTTCGATCGCACGTATTCTGGAAAAGACAGCAAAAGAATGTGGATTGTTAATACCTGTTTCCCCACATTCCATGCGTCATTCATTTGCAACCCACTTACTCGATGCAGGGGCGGATTTGAGGGTGGTGCAAGAGATGTTGGGCCATAAAAGCCTTTCTACGACCCAGAAATATACTCATGTAAGTATCGACAGGTTAATGGAAACTTATGACAAGGCGCACCCGAGACGATAAAACGAGACCTTTGAAAAACGCCCCCTTTTGCCCAATCCCGGCGTCAGGCTCAAATTTTAATCCTCAAAATACTCAATGTATGTCTGTGGTTAAAATTTTCGCCTTCCTTGGCCTTGAACAAAATTGGACATTTTTCAAAGGTCTCAGTACAGGGAAAAAATAAAACGATGAAATTTCATGGCACAACAATTCTTGCCGTCAGACATAAGGGCAAAGCGGCTGTAGCCGGTGACGGCCAGGTTACATTGAATAATACCATTATAAAGCATCAAGCCAAAAAAGTCAGAAGGATTTACAATGACAGGATAATCGTTGGATTTGCCGGCGCCACTGCCGATGCCTTAAACCTTTCCGAACGTCTGGAAAAAAAGCTCGAGCGATATAATGGAAACCTGACTCGCAGTGCCGTTGAACTGGCACGGGACTGGCGTACCGACAAGTATTTGAGGCGTCTGGAAGCCATCATGATAGCGGTGGACGATAAAAATATGTTTGTTATCTCAGGAAACGGTGATGTTATTGAGCCGGACGAAGGCCTCATGGGTATAGGGTCCGGGGGCATGGGAGCCCAGGCGGCGGCAAAAGCCATGATGAGAAATACGGATATGGATGCGGTTGATATTGTTAAAGAGGCAATGAAAATAGCAAGTTCCCTATGCGTATTTACAAATGAGACTATTACGATTGAAGAGTTGTAAAAACAGCAACGAAAATGGATCAATAACGAATAAGGAATGACCAATAACATGAGACAACTAACAAATTATCCATAACAGGTAGTTAAAAAAAATGAGTAGTCTAAAACCAAACGAAATCGTTCAAGAACTTGATAAATATATAATTGGCCAGCACCGGGCAAAACGTTCTGTTGCCATTGCTTTAAGGAATCGTTGGCGCAGGCAGCAGGTGCCGGAAGATCTTCGTGACGAAATTGTCCCCAAGAATATTATCCTTATCGGTCCCACCGGTGTAGGGAAGACGGAGATAGCGAGGAGGCTTTCAAATTTAACCGATTCTCCATTTACTAAGGTTGAGGCTTCCAAGTTTACGGAAGTAGGATATGTGGGGCGGGACGTTGAATCTATGGTAAGAGATCTTCTTGAACTTACGGTCAATGGACTTAAATCAAAGGAACAGGAGGCCGTAAAAGAAAAAGGATGGCAGATTGCCGAAGAGAGAATGCTCGATCTTTTGCTTCCAAAAGGAGGAGTGCAGCCCACACAGAAGCGTGAAGATTTAAAGGAGACACAGTTTGAACTTGTAACATTCAAAAGCGATGAATCTTCCCCCACAAGGGAAAAGCTTCGGAAAATGCTTTGCCAGGGGAAACTGGACAATCGATACGTTGATCTTGACGTGTCAGAACGAAGCATGCCCATGGTCGAGATTTTCTCCAATGTCGGCATGGAGGAGATGGGGATTAATTTTAAAGATATGATCGGCGGTATTCTTCCCAAGAGTACAAAGCGTCGCAAGGTAAAAGTACCCGAAGCCATGGAGATGCTGGCGGCTGAAGAGGCTCAGAACCTGGTAGATATGGACAAGGTGGTAAAAGAGGCCATAATAAAAGTCGAGCAGTCAGGAATAATTTTTCTTGATGAAATCGATAAAATTGCCGGAAAAGACGGCACCCATGGTCCTGACGTTTCCAGGGAGGGTGTCCAGAGGGATCTTCTCCCGATTATTGAAGGGAGCACTGTTACAACAAAGTACGGACCGGTTAAGACAGACAATATCCTTTTCATTGCTGCAGGGGCTTTTCATACCGTCAAGCCTTCGGATTTAATTCCGGAGCTCCAGGGCCGGTTCCCCATAAGGGTTGAACTGGACGCTCTTGGTCAGAAGGAATTTGTAAGGATACTCACGGAACCCAAAAATGCTTTAATCCTTCAATATATGGCTCTTTTAAAGACCGAAGGTGTTGATGTTGTTTTTGAGGATGAAGCTATTGAAGAAATAGCAAGGATTGCCGAAGAGGTTAACAACATGACCGAGAACATCGGTGCCAGGAGGCTCTACACCCTTATGGAATGTATGCTGGAAGACTTCCTTTTTGAAGCACCGGATATGCGGGAAAAGAAAATAGTCATCGACAAAAAGTATGTGGAAGAGAAATTAAAGGATATCAAGGATGACGAGGATCTCAGCCGGTATATTTTGTAAGAAATAGTTTTTTACAAGACCATCAATGTCAGTTTACTTAAGGAAAATAAGATAACGAATATGAACTCGAATGTTGCCGACATACTGGTTGAGGCGTTGCCGTATATTCGCCGTTTCTACGGTATGACCCTGGTGGTAAAGTACGGGGGCCATGCCATGGTCGACGAGCAGTTGAAGGAGGATTTTGCCCGAGACATTACGTTAATGAAATTTACGGGACTGAATCCGGTTGTTGTTCACGGTGGTGGTCCGCAGATCAACTCGGTCCTTAAGCGCATGGGTATGAATTCCAGGTTCGTAAAAGGGATGCGTCTTACGGATGAGGCGACCATGGACGTTGTGGAGATGGTTTTGGGGGGTAAAGTAAACAAGGGGATTGTTGCTCAGATCAATCAGCAGGGGGGTAAGGCTGTGGGTTTGAGCGGTAAGGACGGAGGACTTATTCGTGCCAGGAAGCTCCATATCGTTCACCAGGAGGATAACGATAAGCCGCCGGAGATCATCGATCCGGGCCTGGTGGGTGAAGTTACCCATGTCAACCCGAGTATCATCAATACGCTGACCAAACAGGATTTTATTCCTATTATCGCACCGGTCGGCACCGGGGATTCCGGCGAAACATACAACATAAATGCAGACCTCGTTGCAAGCAGTATTGCCATAGCCCTTTCAGCAGGTCGACTTATTTTGCTAACAGATGTAGATGGAGTCCTCGATTCTTCAGGGTCGCTCATATCGTCAATTAGCGCAGAGAACATCAATCAGATGGTGGAAGAAAAAACCATTTCAGGAGGAATGATCCCTAAAATCGAATGTGCCTTAGAGGCACTGAAAAACGGAGTTGAAAAGGTTCACATTATAAACGGCAACAAGCGCCATGCCTTATTACTCGAGCTTTTTACCGATAAGGGGATCGGTACAGAGGTAACCATATGATTAACGGAAAGGTCTAAAAATGACCCAAGAGATAATAAAAAAAGCAGATCAGGTTATAGCAAAAACCTATAAAAGATTTCCCATTGTAGTCGCAAAAGGCAAAGGATGCACGCTTTGGGATACAGATGGTAAAAAATATACCGATTTTGTTGCAGGGATTGCCGTATGCAATCTCGGCCATGCACATCCGGGAGTTTCAAAAGCGCTTTCCAAGCAGGCGGATACCCTTTTTCATGTGTCCAACCTTTATTATACAATACCCCAGGTCGAGCTGGCGTACAGGCTTACTGAAAACAGCTTTGCGGACCGGGTATTTTTCTGTAATAGCGGAGCCGAAGCAAATGAGGCCGCCATTAAGCTGGCCAGAAAGTATTTCAAGGAAAAAGGGGAAAATGGGAGATACAGAATCATCTCCATGGAGCATTCATTTCATGGACGGACCATGGCAACCCTTTCCGCAACCGGACAGGATAAGATAAAACAAGGATTTGAACCCGTGCTTGAAGGCTTTGACTGTGTGCCTTTTAATGACATTAACGCATTGCGCAGCAAAATCGGCCCATCCACATGCGCCGTCTTAATAGAACCGATCCAGGGTGAAGGCGGGATTCGCTGTCCTGATCCCGGGTACCTTGAGGCCGTAAGGCAGACTTGTGACGAAGCCGGCATTCTTTTAATTTTTGATGAAATTCAGACGGGGATCGGACGTACTGGCAAATTTTTTGCCTACGAACATTTCGGTATAGAGCCGGATATAATGACTCTGGCCAAGGCCCTGGCCAATGGATTGCCCATAGGGGCCATGTTGGCCAGAGAAGAAGTTGCCGATGCCTTCGGGCCGGGGTCACATGCTTCGACATTTGGCGGCACTCCGGTTGTCACCTCCGCGTCGCTTGAAGTTGTCAGGGTGCTATTAGAAGAAAATATAATAGATCATTGCATAAAAATAGGAGCGTATTTTAAGGAAAGGCTTTCCTGGTTAAAAAACAGGCATGAATTGATAGAGGATGTTCGCGGTATGGGTCTGCTTTTGGGTATGAAGCTAAAAATAGAGGGAGATCAGATTGTTGCTTCGTGCATGGAAAAAGGGTTTCTGATAAACTGCATCCAGGGGAATATTTTACGGTTTATTCCACCGCTTACTATAGAAAAAGAAGAGATAGATGCTTTAGTGGAATTTCTGGATGAGGTTTTCAATCAGATGGTGAGGTAACATTGAAAAAAGACATTTTGACACTTATAGATCTTACCAGAGAGGATTTTGAAGTTCTCTTTGAACAGGCGACTGAACTAAAAAAAAGGTATAAAAACGGGATTACAGACAAGTCCCTTGCCGGTAAAACCCTGGGTCTGATTTTCGACAAACCGTCTACCCGCACACGCATTTCCTTTGAAGCGGCCATGGTCCAGCTCGGCGGAACGCCGATTTTCATAAGTGCCAAGGACACACAGATTGCACGAAACGAACCGGTTCGAGACACCGCCAGGGTCCTTTCAAGATACCTGGACGGTTTGGCGATTCGAACCTATTCACAGGATTTGTTAGAAGAGTTCGCCGAATTTACCGACATTCCGGTCATAAATGCCCTGACCGATCTATTTCATCCGTGCCAGGTATTAAGTGATATAATGACGGTTAAAGAGGTTAAGGGGGATTATAAGGATATCAGGATAGCCTGGGTCGGAGACGGAAATAATGTGGCCCATTCATGGCTGAACGCCGCGGCTATTCTGGATCTGAACCTTACTTTAGCATGCCCGGACCAATATTTCCCTCGTAAAGATGTAATGGAAAGGGCTTTTGAGATAGGGGTTGGAAAAATTAGCGTAACCTCAAATCCTGTTGAAGCGGTAAAAAATGCCGATGTAATCTATACCGATGTTTGGGCCAGTATGGGGCAGGAGAGTGAACAGGGCAAAAGGAAGCAGGTGTTTGATGGGTTTCGGGTAGATCAAGCGCTTTTAAAAAATGCGGACAAAGATGTTATCGTAATGCATTGCCTCCCGGCGCACAGAGGTGAGGAGATCAGCGAAAATGTGCTGGAAGGCCCGAAATCCGTTGTCTGGGATCAAGCTGAAAACAAACTCCACATGCATAAAGCAATCCTTGATGTTTTATTAAAACGAAAAATCTGAATGTAGTTTCTGAGCAATATTTTTTGTGCATTTTATGGCAAAAAATCAAATTACAAAACACAAATAACAAACAATTGGCTTTGGATCTTATCTGGGCGTTGGTATTTCTTTTAAATTTGGAGCTTGTAGTTTGGAATTTATTTGAGATTTGATGCTTGTGATTTGTTATTTCAGGTTTATCCGGGCAAAACCGGGTAAAAGGAGAGACCTTTGAAAAATGCTCAGTTTTGTTCAAGGCCAAGGAAGACGATAATTTTAACCACAGGAATACATTGAGTATTTTGAGGATTAAAATTTGAGTCTGACGCAGGAATTGGGCAAAAGGGGGCGTTTTGCAAAGGTCTCAAGGAGAAGATCGTGTCTCATACCGTTAACAAGGTGGTTCTGGCTTATTCCGGTGGCTTGGATACATCCGTGATTTTAAAGTGGTTGATACAAACTTACCGTTGTGAGGTTATTGCATTTTCTGCAGATATGGGCCAGGGGGATGATCTGAATCGGGTAGAGGAAAACGCCCTAAAAACAGGGGCAACAAAGGTTTATATAGATGATTTGAAGGAAACTTTTGTAAAAGATTATGTTTTCCCTGCGTTTCGGGCAAATGCGATTTATGAAGGACAGTATCTTCTGGGCACCTCTCTTGCCAGGCCCCTGATTGCAAAACGGCAGATGGAGGTTGCCCAGATTGAGGGAGCGGATGCTGTGAGCCATGGCGCCACCGGAAAGGGAAACGACCAGGTGAGGTTTGAGCTCAGCTATTATGCAATAAACCCGAATATAAGGATCATTGCTCCCTGGCGTGAATGGGAGCTTAACTCGCGAAGTGCTTTGATGGCATTTGCCGAACAGCACGGTATCAAGGTGCCGACAACCCATGAAAAACCATACAGTACCGACGGAAATCTACTTCACATAAGTTTTGAAGGGGGCCTGCTTGAGGATCCCTGGAGACAACCGCCTGACGACATGTTCAGCATGACGGTTTCACCCCAGGATGCGCCGGACCAGGCTGAAATTATCGAAATAACGTTTAAACAGGGTGATCCTGTGGCCATAAACGATAAAAACATGTCCCCGGCAGAACTCCTCAAAGAGCTAAACAGGGTAGGGGGACGTAACGGCATCGGCAGGGTCGATATTGTCGAGAACCGTTTTGTCGGCATGAAATCCCGCGGTGTTTATGAAACTCCCGGCGGCACGGTGTTGAGGGCTGCCCATATGGCGATTGAATCGATCACAATGGACAGGGAAGTCATGCACCTGAGGGACTCTCTAATTCCAAAATATTCAGAGCTTGTGTATTACGGCTTCTGGTTTTCACCTGAGATGAAACTCCTGCAGGATATGGTCGATCGAACCCAGATGAATGTCTCCGGGGTTGTACGACTTGAGCTTTATAAGGGGAACTGCCGTATCCTGGGACGTAAATCCGATGAATCGATTTACAGCAAAGATTTTGCGACTTTTGAGGATGACAGTGTATACAGCCAGAAAGATGCCGAAGGCTTTATACGTCTAAATGCGTTAAGGCTGCGTATTCAGAAGATGATGAAAAAAAACAGTTGAGGATTATATGGCTAAAAAGCTCTGGG